>JABWAT010000027.1 GCA_013360915.1 Bacteroidota bacterium | reverse complement strand
CCTCTTCCCATTCCGAACAGAGAAGTTAAGTCCTGCCGCGCCGATGGTACTGGGTCCACACACCCGGGAGAGTAGGTCACTGCCGGCTTTTTTTTTATCCCCTTCGCAAAGGGAAAACACATTTCAGTCCTCCCTGCTCCTTCCCCTCTTCTGATTCCTTCTTCATTACACATCTGCGTAAGAATGTTCTCATCTTTAATCCGTTTATCCGGATGTCCATCCGTTCATGTCCTCTTTCCTCCTTAAAAAAGGGTTTTCTCCTTTCTTCACTTTCAGCTCTCTGGTGCCTGACCACTCTTATTCTGACCGGACCACAACCACCATTCCAATGCGCAGGGCACCAAATAAAAAGGGCACGCCGGATTGACGTGCCCCATTGCATTATAAGCTTTGTACGGATTTATTCATTCATTTCAGTGCAATGTCGGGCGGTAATAGCTTATACATCACCGGGGTAACAATCCGGCTCAGGAAGGTAGAAGTGATTAATCCGCCAATCAGAACCAGAGCCAGGGGTGAGTATAGCGGATTGAACTCAATAACCAGGGGCATCAGGCCGCCAATGGCGGTCATCGATGTTAGCAAAATGGGCACAAACCGCTTTTCACTGGCTTCCCGGACGGCCTGGTCCATTGGAACACCCTGCTCCCGTAATTGATTGGTAAAATCAACCAATAAAATAGAGTTTTTGATTTCAATACCGGCAAGAGCGATAAAACCAATCACCGCCACAAAGCTGAACGGTTGTCCGAAAATCAGTAAAGCCAGAATAGCCCCGATCATTCCCAGCGGAATCACCGACAGAACAATCAGCGAACTGCGGAAAGAGCCGAATTCCAGTATCAGAATGCCGATGAAGGCAAACAGGGTAAACAAAACAATCAGTCCGATGCCACCAAAGGACTCATTTGCACTCTCCACTTCCCCGCCGGCATTCCAGGAATAACCCGTGGGAAAAGGAAACCGGGCCAGGGTATCCATTAAAATGGTATTGATGTCATTGGCTAAAAACCCACTGGCAACCTGTGAGGAAACCGTTACATACCGGACCTTGTCATAATGCCGGATCTGGTTCGGTGAAGTTTCCATTTCCACAGTCGCCACCATGTTGAGCGGATAGGACTGTCCTGTCAGGGAACTGACGGTCAACCGGTTGAAGACAGTAAAATCAGCCTCGGCTCCCTTTCGCGCTGTTAACAAAATATCTGTATCATCATCAAAAGGAGTTTTAAAAGTACCAGCCGATAATCCGGCCAATCCCAGCCGGACTGTGCGTTCAATTTCTGCGGTGGGAATGCCAAGAAAACCAGCCTTTTCATAATTGATCCGGATGGCAAGATCGGTCTTTTGGCCCGAGACCGGATTGTTTACATAAATGGTACCCGGAACAGACCGCATGATCGTCTCCAGATCACGAGCCAGGTTTCTGAGCGTGTCGAGATCATCCCCTAAAATTCTGAAGGCCACGGGCGCATCCACCGGAGGTCCCTGCTCATAATCGAAGACCTTTATTTTCGCGTTCGGATAGAGGCTGAAAACCTGTCGCAGGCTGTCAATAATCCCGGTTTTCCGGTCTGAGTTGGTATCCTTCGTCAGTTTAATCACCAGTTCTGCATAATTGGCCGATTCCCCTTTGGGAATCACATTGTAGTAAATGGTCGGATTGCCACGTCCCACATTACTGGTCACATACTTCACCTCATTCAGTTTAAGCAGCTCAGCTTCCACATCACGGGTCACCCGGTCGGTTTCAGCAAGTGCAGTGCCTCTCGGTGTTTCCACTTCGATTCTGAATTGGGGCCGCTCTGATTTTGGGAACAGGGAAAACCCGACCCAGGGAATCAAAGATAAACTCCCTGCAAACAGCATTCCGGCAATGGCCAACGTCCAACCCGGACGCTGAACAGCCCGATCCAACCAGACGGAATATGAACCGGAAATGACCTTCTTTAACCCCTTCATGAAAATGTTTCCTGACGGATCGGGGTGGTTTTTAAGAATACGGCTGGCCAGAAAAGGTACTATTGTCAACGCGACCAGCAGAGAGGCAAAGACAGTGGTCACCACGCCCATGGGCAAGGAACGGATAAAATCACCTGCTGCTTCGGGAAGAACCATCAGAGGCAGGAAGGAAACAATCAGAATAGCGGTGCAGCCAATTACGGCAAGCGTGATCTGCCCGGTTGCCTTTATAGCCGCTTCAGTGCGAGAATACCCTTCACGCATCCACCGTTCTATGTTTTCAATGACCACAATGCTGTCATCCACCAATATACCCAACGCCACAATCAATCCCACAATACTTAACTGGTTGATGGTATAACCGAACAGGTAAAGAAGAGTCAGTCCAATAGAAATGGAAAGCGGAATAGAAATCATCACCACCACGGCTGCCCGGAAACCCAGGGGGAGCAAGGTGATGGAGACCAGCAGAATGGCAATTCCGAAATCGATGGCAAAGCGGTTCAACCGCTCACTCACACTCTCTGACTGATCAAAATTGTGAACAAAGGCAATGGTTTCGGGTAGCTGATCGCGGAAAGATTCCAATAACGGCTGGTAAGCAGCTTTAACTCCGGTGATATTCTCTCCTGACTTCATGGCAGCTGTTACCAGAACGGCTCTTTTTCCATTCAGGCGCACGATGTGTGAACGGGTTGCATCTTCCATTCCGATGGTGGCGATGTCCTTCAGGTAAGTCACGGTTTTTCCGTCTGTGCGGATAATGGTGGATCCCAACTCCGCGATGGACTTGTACTTACCACTGGTTTTGACATTAAAACGACGGGTGGCCATGTCCACAAATCCACCTGGAATACTGACATTTTCAGATTGAATGGCGGCCATAACCTGGCTGACCGGAATGTTCAGGGACCCCATTTTTTCAAGGTTCAGGGTGACCTTAGCCTGTGGTTCGGGATAGCCCCAGGAACTGACCAGTTTTAATCCTTTGACCATTTCCAGGCTTTTTTCGAGATCTTCCGCCTGTTTTTTTAATTCATTCCACGAGGCAGTTTCAGAAACAAGCGCCACCTGCAGAATATTCACACGGTCCGGTGTCATTCTGGCAATCTCAAGAGGGAGAATGCCTTCGGGCAAGGTTTGCTGAATGGCATTGAGTTCCCTGACCAGTTCCTGATATTTTTCATCCGGATCAGAACTGTATTTGTATTCCACAAAAATGGCAGCCAGTCCATCATCAATATCGGTGGTCACCCGTTTCATGTCATCGAGTTCCATCAGGCGCTTTTCGATGGGGTCCACGACCAGATCCTCGACATCAGCCGGACTTGTACCGGGATAAATAACCGTCACCAGAAACTGTGGTGCTTTATACTCCGGATCCTCTCCCCGCGGCATGGTGAACAAGGAGTATATCCCGATGGCCAGTACCATCAGGAACATGACCAGCATGAACTGGTAGTTTTTTACAGAAAATTCGGCAAGTTTCATAAGGATGTATTATTGAATGATGGAAATGAAAGAGGATTCGGTGAGAAAGGGTGAACCAGCCGATACAACCTCACTGATGCCGGAAAGTCCGTTTGCAACCCAGGCGAATTCGTTGTCTAACTGAGAGAGCGTCACCGGCACTTTTTTCACCCGTCGGCCATCACTGAGGGGAACGTAAACGAACGCCTTTTTCCCATTGCCTTCCACAATGGCCCCGAGGGGAATGCGTGTGACCGGTTGGCGGCTGATTACCGGACGAATTTCGGCAGTGGCAAACATGCCGGGCGCAGGGGTGAGGTGGTTGGTCCTGATCCGGACGTCAACCGGGAAACGACCGGTAACGGGATCTGAACCAGCAGCTTTCCGGACCACTTCACCTTCAAAACGCACCTCAGGCCAGGCATCCAGAAAAACCACCGCCTGCTGGCCGGGTTGTAAAATGGCCCAATCCTTATCAGAGACTGATGCTTTAATCACCCAATCGGATTTATTGGTTGATGTGGTCAGCAGAACAGGGATTCCCGGACCGGCCATTTCCCCTTTATTCATGAGTTTTCTGACAATCTGACCGGAATAGGGGGCACGAATGACGGAAAACGATTCATTGAAGCCTGCAATGGTTAAATCGCGTTTGGCCAATTCAAGAGCCGTGGTTACGTTCTGAAGCTGTTCGAGGGTGGCTGCGTTTTCCTGATACAATGCAGATACCCGATTAAAATCTCTTTCCGCCTTCCCCACCGCGATGGTTGCCTGAGCTACCAGTGCAGAAATTTCCGTCAGATCAAGAGTGGCCAGACTCTGGCCGGCTGTGAAATGATCCCCTTCACTGACCAGGATTTCCCGGATTATCCCACCCGTTTTAAATGAAAGGGCCGCTTCGGAATCTGAACGGATGGGTCCGGAAACCACCACCAGCGGGCGCAGGGTATCTGCCACCACCTGACTGACCTTTACCGGAACCAGTTCGTCCTGGTTCTGGATTTCCTGTGCATCACTCTTGGTGCAGGCGTTAAATCCGACCAGAAACACCGGCAGCATAAGTAATTGATAAAAACTCGTTTTCATTGATTGCTCCCTGTCTTTTATTAATTAAGTCCAATAGCCAGTTTCAGTGCTGCTTCGCGGATCTGGACCTCATGGCGCGACACCGATTCATTCAGGCGGGCTGTTTCCAGCCGGGTTCGTGCATCATTCAGTTCTATAAACAA
This sequence comes from Bacteroidota bacterium, assembly GCA_013360915.1. Classification (NCBI taxonomy): domain Bacteria; kingdom Pseudomonadati; phylum Bacteroidota; species Bacteroidota bacterium. The sequence continues at coordinate 18,892 of JABWAT010000027.1, read as the reverse complement.
AGCCTGCTGCTGTCTGTATTTTTTCAGAACGATATCCAATTGTTTTTCAGCTGCTTCCCTTCCCGAGGCGGCTGCTTTTCTTGCTTTTCTTGCCGTGTTCAGGTTTTCGGCCGCCTGGATCACTTCCAGTTCGATCTGGCGACGGATCTCCTCTGACCTGACGCCGGCCTGATCAAACTGATAAGCCATTTCCTGCCTTGCGGACCAGTCCTTCCCCCCTGAAAACAGATTCCATTTCAGGTTCAGAACCACCATCCAGTATTCCTGTTCAGCGTTAAACCTGTAAGTATTTCCCTGATACCCAAAGTCACCGATGACCGTCACCTCCGGAAGAAGAAGCGTGGATAGGGACAGATTTTTCTGATGCCCGGCCACGGCGGTCATCAGCGCTGTTTGTCTGATCTCGGGGCGGTTTGCCTTTGCATTAAGTGCCAGATCGGATAGAGCCGGAACCGACACAAAGGACTCTGTGAATACCGTATCGGCCAAAATTGGCTCATTCAGGGGCCGGTTCAACAGAAAATTGAAATAGGAGCTGGCCACTGAAACCTGTCCGGTAGCTTCGGCCAGCTTTGCCTCCAGACTGGCGATTTCGGCATCGGCGGCAAACAGAATGTCGATTGTAGCCATTCCCTGACCGACCTGTGATTCGTTCACCTTCCTGAGATCCTGCATCAGGGCCAGATTCTGACGGTATATCGCTTCCGCCGCGACTCCCTTCATCCATTGATGCCAGGCCGAGATCACCTCGAACTGGACCGCATTGGCGGCAGCCTGACGTTCAGCGGCCTTTATGGCAGAAAGCTCTGATTGAATCTGATAGTTAAACCAGATGCCCGCATTAAATACCGGTTGGGTCACCCTGATTCTTGAATCCTGAAAATCATTTGGCAGCAATTGTTCACTGACATTTTTGATCTGCGGGAAGCCGGAAGTTCCGGTCAGTTGATTCAGGGTGGAATAAACCGGATTCAACAGTGTTCCCACCGGAATGTTGATGGACCGGCCACCATCCGCCCTGGTATAGTCACTCATCAGGGTCAAATCCGGGAAGAAAAGAGCCCGCGCCTGGCTCAGTTTCTCTCGGGCCTGCTTTTCTGATAACTCGGCTTGTTTGAGCATCAGGTTCGACTCAAGAGCCTGACGCACATACGATTCGAGCACCATCTGGGCCTTAAGCACCAGTGGACTTACAGTCATCAGTATTATTAACACATACTTCATAATAATCGCCTTTTATTTGATTAACAGTGTTCACTATCAATGCATAAAAAAACCGGTACCCAGCAGGCCCGGTCTTTAATTAAAGTCCTCTTAAAACGTTTTTGAAATAGGTAAAGGCCTGCAGGACTGATTCCTCGGCGGTAACCCCGGCTTCAACATCTTCCATCATTTTTTTCCGGCGGATGTAGACCGTCATCAGCCCATGCATGAAGGAAAAGACCAGTCTTGAGATATTCAGAGCATCGCCGGATTTAAAATAGCCGGCCGCAATGCACTCACTGATAATCTGGTACAATGCCTCCCAGCTGCGATCACCATGTCCCCACTCTTCACAAACCTGCTGGCTTTTCATCGGGGCTTCCATGAGAAACATCAGATCATACAATTCAGGGTTTTTCATTGAAAAGTCTATGTACCGCTGCCCAAGCTGAACCAAACGCTCAAAAGGGTCGGTGACCGAGTCCAATCCGTACATGGTTTCAAAAAAGTGCTTAAAGGCCTCATCATGAATGGCAAAGAATAATTCATCCTTGTCTGCATAATACAGATAGATGGTGGCCGGACTGTATTCGATCTGTTCTGCAATTTTCCGGAGGCTGGTTTTTTCGTATCCCTCTTCGATAAACATGCGGGTGGCCGCCTGAAGAATCAGGCTCTTCATTTCCTGCCGTTCCCGGTCTTTTCTCTCTGCGATTCCCATACTCACCCTCATTAAACATCACAATATTACTGAACGGTGTTCATTTTGTCAACTATATTCATTTCAACTGGTCTTTGATACAGAAATATTTGTCGATTTAATGGTATTTATATCCTTTTATCATCTATCTTGCAACTCGGTTAAAAGTACATTAGGAAAGACCTGTTATAATAGTATTCTAACCGAAAAACCGCGTTTTGGCAGTGTCAACAATTTAAAAAAGTCCGGCCCGGTTTTACTTTGCCGACCATGAAAACAGGTGTGTTTCGAACCAAAAAAGCATCGGATATTGTCGGAGATTGGAACGTTCGATTCCCGCAGTGTCCCCACTCGACCCACCCATTACCCGGCCAAAACCAGCCTCGGGAAACAGACAACGATATTACAAACGTAAGGACTGATGCATGAAAAGGAAGATGGTTACCATTGATGGTAACGAAGCCTGTGCCTATGTTGCTCATAAGGTGAATGAAGTTATTGCCATTTACCCGATCACACCTTCTTCCACCATGGGAGAACTGGCAGACGAGTATTCGGCCAAGGGTCAGAAAAATATCTGGGGAACCGTACCGAGCGTAACGGAAATGCAAAGTGAAGGCGGCGCTGCGGGTGCCGTTCACGGAGCACTTCAGACCGGTGCACTTACCACCACCTTTACTGCTTCACAGGGCCTTCTGCTGATGATTCCCAACATGTATAAAATTGCCGGTGAACTGACACCGACCGTTTTCCATGTATCAGCCCGGTCACTGGCGGCTCAGGGACTTTCGATTTTCGGCGATCACAGTGACGTCATGGCCACCCGGCAAACTGGCTGGACCATGCTTTGCGCCAACAATCCGCAGGAAACGATGGATTTTGCCCTGATCACCCAGGCATTGACTCTTGAATCACGGATTCCGGTGATTCACTTTTTCGATGGATTCCGTACCTCGCATGAAGTATCAAAAATTGAACAGCTGACTGTAGAGGACATGAAGTCGATGATCAGTGATGAACTGGTGAACAATCATCGCCGGCGTGCACTGACCCCTGATTCTCCCGTCATGCGCGGAACCGCCCAGAACCCGGATGTTTACTTTCAGGGCAGAGAAACGGTCAATCCCTACTATTCAGCCATCCCGGGAATCACCCAAAAACTGATGGACCGGTTTGCCGGATTGACCGGCCGGAAATACCAGTTATTTGACTATACCGGTGCGCCTGATGCAGACCGCGTGATTATCATGATGGGATCCGGTGCCGAAACCGTGGAAGAAACCATTCACTGGCTGAATGCACGGGGGTCCAAACTTGGTTTAATCAAAGTCAGACTGTTCCGGCCATTTTCAGCAGAGCATCTGATCAGAGCCCTGCCTGCCACCACAAAATCGATTGCTGTTCTGGACCGGACCAAGGAACCCGGTTCGGCCGGCGAACCACTTTATCAGGATGTGTTGGCTTCGCTGATGGAAAGCATGGCTTCCGGGACCCTTCCCTTCACCACTTTCCCCAAATTCATCGGCGGTCGTTACGGACTTTCCTCGAAGGAATTTACCCCGGCCATGGTGAAGGCTGTCTATGATGAATTGGGTAAGGATAAACCCAAAAACCACTTCACCATCGGTATTCATGACGATGTCGGGCATACCAGTCTTGAATGGGATCCTACCTTTTCTACAGAACCGGCAGACGTTTTCCGGGGACTGTTTTTCGGTCTCGGGGCCGATGGAACGGTAGGAGCCAATAAAAACTCCATCAAGATTATCGGAGAGGAAACCGACAATTTTGCACAGGGTTATTTTGTCTACGATTCAAAAAAATCGGGATCCATGACAACGTCCCACCTGCGTTTCGGAAAGAAACCCATCCAGAGTACCTATCTGATTACCCGACCAACTTTTGTAGCCTGTCATCAGTTCAATTTTGTGTACCGGATCAACATGCTGTCTCAGGCAGAGACCGGCTCTATTTTCCTGCTGAACAGTCCGTTCGGGAAGGATGAAGTCTGGAATCAGATTCCCGGCTGGATGCAAGCCCAACTGATTGAAAAGAAAATACGTTTCTATGTGATTGATGCTCTGGAAGTTGCCAAAGCCACTGGAATGGGTGGTCGCATCAACACCATCATGCAGACCTGTTTCTTTGCCATCTCGGGTGTTCTGCCACGCGAGGAAGCCATTGCAAAAATCAAGGATGCGGTCAAAAAGACGTACGGAAAAAAAGGGGAGGACATCATCCGGCAGAATTTCGAGGCCATTGATCAGACATTGGCCAATCTGTTCGAGGTGACCGTTCCTGCTTCGGTAACCAATCCATCAGACCGTTTACCTGTGGTTTCTGACCTGGCACCCGACTTTGTCAAATCGGTGACCGCGGTGCTGATGTCGGGGAACGGAGATGATCTGCCGGTCAGCAAAATGCCGGCGGATGGAACCTGGCCAACGGGAACCACCCAATGGGAAAAACGCAACATTGCGACCGACATTCCGGTCTGGGATCCCGATACCTGTATTCAATGCGGTAAATGCGCGCTGGTCTGTCCGCATGCAGTGATTCGGATCAAAGCTTACGGAGAGTCCTCACTGAACGGTTCCCCATCCACTTTCAAATCCACCGTTGCCAAGGGCAAGGAATTTGATCAGGGAACCCGGTACACCATTCAGATTGCACCGGAGGATTGCACCGGATGCGAACTTTGTGTGGAAGTCTGCCCGGCCAAAAACAAATCGAATACCAGCCTGAAAGCCATCAACATGGCACCACAGGCTCCGCTGGTGACCGAAGAGCGTAAAAACTGGGACTTCTTCCTGTCTATTCCTGAATATGACCGGTCGCGTGTCAATGCGGCAACCGTCAAAGGAAGCCAATTGCTTCAACCCTTATTCGAGTTTTCAGGAGCCTGTGCCGGTTGCGGTGAGACTCCCTATCTGAAACTGATTTCCCAGTTATTTGGCGACCGGATGGTGATTGCAAATGCCACCGGATGTTCGTCGATTTACGGCGGAAACCTGCCCACCACCCCATGGACCCGAAACGCCGATGGACGTGGCCCCGCCTGGGCCAATTCCCTGTTCGAAGACAACGCCGAGTTCGGACTGGGGTATCGGCTTAGCATCGACAAGCACAGTGAATTTGCCCGGGAACTGGTGGTCCGGCTGAAGGATCACTTAAACGGAGAACTGGTCAGTTCGCTGTTATCGGCCGATCAAACCGATGAGCCCGGAATTTTTGCTCAGCGTGAGCGGGTCGGTCAGCTCAAAGAAGCCCTGAAAACCATTCAGCATCCCGATGCTTCCCTTTTGGTTGGTCTTGCTGATTATCTGGTTAAGAAATCGGTGTGGATTATCGGTGGTGACGGGTGGGCTTATGACATCGGTTATGGCGGTTTGGACCACGTGCTCGCCTCGGGACGGAATGTGAATATTCTGGTTCTCGATACCGAGGTCTATTCTAACACGGGAGGCCAGATGTCCAAATCAACTCCGATGGGTGCCATTGCCAAGTTTGCAGCGGCCGGCAAACCAACGGGGAAAAAGGATCTGGGACTGATTGCCATGAGTTATGGCAACGTCTATGTGGCCAAAATTGCCATGGGTGCCAGTGACGTTCAGACAATTAAGGCCATTCAGGAAGCGGAACGTTATGACGGGCCGTCTCTGATCATTGCCTACAGTCACTGCATTGCTCACGGATACAACCTCAAGTACGGCATGCAACAGCAAAAGCTGGCCGTGGAATCGGGTCACTGGCCGTTGTTCCGGTATAACCCTGTTCTGGCTGAAGAACACAAAAATCCGTTCCAACTCGATTCAAAGGCACCAAAAGTTCGTCTCGAAGAGTACATCTATAACGAAACCCGGTATAAGATTCTCACCAAGATGAATCCTTCCATTGCCAAACAGCTGCTGGATCAGAACCAGAAGGAAATCAAAGCCAGATGGAAACACTACGAGCAGCTCGCACGGGAGGAATTTGCTGAACCAGGTATGCCCGGGCCATTGCCGCCTGTGAATTCGGGCGATTAATAAACGGTCAACATTTATACTGACGAATAAGAATTAAGGATTTGGTGAAGGAACCCACAATGAAACTTACCACCACCTACATGGGAATCCGGCTTAAAAACCCGTTGGTTGCCTCGGCTTCCCCGCTTTCACATGACATTGCCAAAGTCAGACAACTTGAAGATGCGGGCGCATCGGCGGTGGTCATGTACTCTCTTTTCGAAGAACAGATTGTTCATGACAACAAAGCCCTGGATCATTTCCTGACGCAGGGAACCGACAGTTTTGCGGAAGCTCTGGATTATTTTCCGGAACCGGATGAATACCACAACCGCGATGCCGAGGATTATCTGAATCAGATCATCCGGCTGAAAAAGGCGGTGGATATTCCCATCATTGCCAGTCTGAACGGAATTTCGGCTGGCGGATGGACCAGTTATGCCAAGCGGATGGAAGAAGCCGGTGCGGACGGATTGGAACTGAACATCTATTACATTCCGACCGATCCCTATCAGACCAGTGCGGATGTGGAAAATCTTTATCTGACCGTGCTTCAGACGGTAAAAGCCTCGGTCCGGATACCGGTTTCAATGAAAATGGGGCCTTATTTCAGCTCCTTTGCAAACATGGCCCGACGTTTGGATGAAGCAGGAGCCGATGCGCTGGTTCTGTTTAACCGGTTTTATCAGCCGGATATCGATCTGGAAAATCTGGAGGTAGTACCTAACCTTCAATTCTCTTCCTCTACCGAATTAAGACTACCGTTGCGTTGGCTGGCCATCCTTTACGGACACCTGAACTGCAGTCTCGGAGCCACCACAGGCGTTCATTCGGCCCAGGATGTGATTAAACTTCTGATGGCAGGTGCCGATGTGACCATGATGACCTCGGCTCTGATGAAGAATGGAATCGGAAAGATCAGTGAAATCCTTCATGAACTCGAGCATTGGATGAACGAGCATGAATATGAATCGGTCGATATGATGAAGGGCAGCATGAGTTACCGGAATGTCAGAGATCCGCAGGCATTCACCCGTGCGAATTACATGAAAACCCTTCAATCAATAAAATAACCCCTCATTCAGCCAAGTTGCCCTTTTAACAAATCCATGGTCTGGCGGTGAACCAATACCGGTTCTCCGCCGACTTTGGCCTTATAAACCACTCCCTCTGTCAGAAGCAGTTTAAGAACGCCATCAATTTCCGGTTTATCAGCCAGCTTTTTTAAAGCCCGCTGAAGTTTTACCGGACTGACATACAAATTTGCCCTGATCAGGCCTTCCAGAATGGGTTTTAATCCGGATGGAGAGGGCTGAATGGCAGGCATGGAACCAAGCGCATCGGGCAACGATTGATACAAATTCCCTTCAATGGCAGAAAAGCCGGTTTTATAAATCTGCATTCCCAACTGAAGGTTATACAGATACAGGTCGATGCGCTGAAACAAATACGGAACCGACCGGGCCATTTCCCTGATTTGTTTCTTTGAAGCCGTTCCTTCCTGACGAATAAACTCAAGGACCCTGGTTTCATGTTCATCGGAAGGACCTGCAGCGGCTTTATACTGATACAACAATCGGAAATCCCCGGGAGTGATCAGAACCGATGTCGACTGTATCAGCGGATACTCGATCAGTTTGCCGGTATAAACATAGTCACGGCTGAAGGATTCAAACAGGGTTTCGTACTGTTTTGCCAATCTGGGATATTCAGCAATAAATACAATCTCACCCTTAACGGCTGACACCAGATCGGGAAGGATGGCCGTATCGGAGGGCAACATCAATGAATAATGATGATCGGATACAAAGCGGAAAAGGTCTTCGGGAGTCTGAATGGTTCTGTTTCCATCGAGATTCAGCCACCGGAACCATGCAATCTGTTCCACCTGAGGTACTGTTCCTTGAAACCCCTTTTTCAGAATCGTATTTTTCAGTTTGGTTTTTAAAATACTGCTTGTGACATCCAGGCTCATCAGTCCCCTCACTTAATCAGGATGACCATGGGTAGGTCCACCCTTTCTGTGTTATTGCTTTTCCTGAGTGCAGGTTTTCTGCACGCTCAGGACCATCCGGCCGGCACCCAATTGTTTCAATCGGGTCGGCAGCTCTTTATCCAAAAAAACTACTCCCGAGCTATACAACAACTGAATGAGGCGTTAAGTGCCGATCCGACCGCGGGTTACCAGCCAGATGCCCGGTTGCTCCTCACACGCGCCTATCTGGAAACCAGTCAGCCGGAACCAGCCCGCCGTGAAGCAGAACGGCTGATCAGAGAGTTTCCCCGGTTCAATGGTCTCGATTCCACATGGTATTACCGGGCGGAAGCCACCCATCGTCTGGGGCAACCCGGGGCTGCCGCGGATTTATGGGAATTGACTGCAAGCAACTATCCACTCAGTCCCTTAAGTCCGGTCTCACTGCTGAAAGCCGGCAGGATTCAGAAGGAACTTCAACAGTTTGATCAGGCCAGACGGATTTATCTGCGGCTGATCAATGACTACCCGAATGTGCCCGAGCAACTGGAAGCACAATCGGATCTTGGTGAACTCTTATACTTTCTGGATGAATTCGAGGCCGCCCGGCAGCGGTTTCAAAGCATTGTGAATCATCCGAAGGCAACACCAGCTGCCATTCAGTCCGCCAGGCTGAGGCTGGCCGAAATCTATCTGAACCTGAAGGATCCCGGTTCGGCTGAAAACAGTCTGAAAAACGCCACCATCACCGAGGCCTTCAGGAACCGGTTCGAGTTTGTCACCGCTCAGATTTTCATCCAGCAAAATCAGTGGGAAAAGGGATTACCGCTTGCAGAATCGATCCTGGCGAAAGACCCACCCGATCCTGCGGTATATCCCCGTTATGCCTTTCTGATGGCACGAACCTACCGTCGGCTGCAAAAGTATTCCCAAAGCATCGACTGGTATCTGAAAATACTGCCGGTATCCCGATCGGAGCAGAGACAGTTCACTGCACGGGTTGAGGCGGCGTCTGTATTGGTTCAGGCCGGCGACACCGCACGTGCATTGTCACTGATTTCGGAAGCAAACCGGTTGTATCCCGGACAACAAACCCCGCAATCCCTGGTTCTGGAAGCCCGTTTAACCGATTTAACCGGAAAATACGAAACAGCCTTTTCGCTCTACAAACAGTTTCTGGAAATCTACAAGGACCATCCCGAAGCAGACCGGGTCCGGTATGAAGCGGCCCTGCTTGCATGGAACCGGTTAAAATTGCGTTCTCTTGCTATCGACCTGCTCACTCCCCTGATGGTTGGTGATCAGTCCAGTGCCCTGAAGGATGATGCAGCCTGGCTGACCGGTCTGTTGTATCTGGAATCTGGATTTACCGGAGATGCTTTCCGTATCTGGGACCAGTTCCCGAACACGTTCCCTGGTTCAGATTATCAGGCGGCCATCCGGTCGGTGATGGATACACTGACCATCCCTAAACTGAATACCCGGGATTTCACATCCGGGATGGCTGATCTGGTGGCGAATCTGAACCCATCGAACCCAAAGGGAACCATTCACTACGGAATCGGAAAACTGATTTTTTCCACCGGAATTTATCTTTCCACCGCCGCCTCCCATCTGAGAAACAGTCTCGGATCCACCGAATTAAGTCCGGCCCAGCGGGAGGACGCCCTTTACATGCTTGCCATGCTGACGCATGAACTGGGAAATCATGATGAATCGCTCGGACTCATTCAATCCTATCTGCAGCAATTTCCGAATCAGCCCCGAGCGCCAGAGCTTCAGTCGCTTTATCTGGAAATGCGGATTGACCGGGCAGAAACGCGTGAAATCACCGATATTGAACGTCTGATCAGCCTGCACCAGGATCCTGATTTGCGTGCACTGCTTACACTCCGCCTGGCCCTGCGCCGGAGCATGACCGAACAAAATCAGGACCTGATTGCCCGTCTGAAAGCCATTGAGACCACCCGCCTGAAAGATGAAACAGCCGGACAAATTAAGAAGGTTCTTTCAACCCGGCTGGCTGCCGCCGGAGATACATCCGGTGCAATCAGAATCTGGCAGGACCTCAGCCGTTCCGGACTTTCAGCCGATTCTGAATGGGGATTGAGGCAATTGATCGGGTGCGGTCCCGGTTTCTTTCCTGTATTGGAACGGTTTGATCTGCTGACCCGGTATCTGGACCGGTTTTATTATTCCTCAATTGCCGATCAGTTCCGAGTACAATGGCTCGAAACGGCCCTCGAGGCAGGAAAAACATCGGTGGCCGCCGATTGGTGTAATCAGTTTGTTGCCGGAGAGCGCCTGTTTTCCAACGATCAATCCATGGTTGAACTGGCCTATTACACCCGCGCCAGAGCTCTTCAATCAACAGACCCCACTGCTGCCATGAAGATTCTGAGAGAGTATCTTGAAAACTTCCCCGATGGAAAATTCCTCGCAGAATCATACCGGACCATGGCCCTGATCAGCCGCCAGACCGGTGATCTTGAACTGGCAGCTTCCTACTTCAAGCTTTCTAACGTTTATTCACTCGGAAAGACCGGTACTTCACCCGAGATTGCAGACCTGTACTTTTCGAACGGAGACTACCGTCAGGCCATACGTGAATACACCATTCTGATGAATCAGCTGTCTGAGCCCGATCTGACATCGGTCCAGCTGAAAATCACCTCGGCCTATTACCGGTTGCAGAATCCCGGCCTTGCAGAAAAAATGGAAAAACAAATTCTGCAAAAAAGCCCCTCGGTTGATATCAGGGCCGGACTGGCCACCGAAAGAGCCGATTACCTGATTGGCATGCAACAGTATACCGCAGCCATTGCCGCTCTGGATGGGGTGATCAAATCCTTTTCAGGTTCTGTCTGGATTCCCCGAGCCTTGCTGAAAAAATGCAAAGCACTTGAACTGGATGGAAAATCGGATCAGGCCGTGGTCATTTATCAGGATCTGATCCGGGACTATCCCACCAGTGAAATTATCTCGGATGTTTACCTGTCGCTTGGCAATTACTATTTCAGAAAAGAAGCCTTTGATAAGGCCATCACCAATTATAAGATCATTATCGACCGGTATCCGACTCCGGTAGACCGGTTTCAATCGGCTCTGAACAATCTGATCATTGCCAATGAAAAGTATGGGTTCTATGACCGGGCTCTTGAAGATCTGAAAGTTTACATTGATCGGTTTCCGCAGGACCCGGAAATTCTCGACAAGAAAATCAAAGTCGGTATTTTACTTCAGAAAACCGGAAACCATCTGCAATCCATTACCTACCTGTCTCAGTTGCTTCAGGGGACATCCGGCGGACTCAAGGCAGAAATCACTTACTACCTTGGAGAAACCTGGTTTGCAAAAGGGGACTATCTGAAAGCCGTGGAAGTTTTTGCGGAAATCGAATCGATCAAAGGAGCCACCGAACAACTGGACTGGATTACACCTGCCCAGTACATGACGGGACAGGCATGGGAAAAGACCGGCGATCAGAAAAAAGCACTTGATGCTTATACCCGGATTGTGAAAAGACCGGGTGTGGACCCGATCTTTAAAAAGGCCGCTCAAAAGGAAATCAACCGTCTGAAAGGAAACTGAGACCTCATGCCGCTTTCCAAACTGGATCTGCTGATTCCGGCTGCACCTGTTGAACGGGAGATCAGACCCCCATTGACCAGCCTGCTTTCGGGGAAATCCGCATGGACCTTTACGGACCTGGAGTCAGCCGGGCTAGATCCTGACTTCCTTAACCGCATGAAGAATCTGGTGTGGGCCGACTTTCCTGCCGGGAAAGTGGCTGGGCTGGTTCGTGAAACCGGTACCATGGAGGCCCCCGGCATTCCGCTCTTTCTCAGTGGATTGCGCGAGGTGTATCTGAAGAGTCTGCACATCGCGCCTGAAACGGTTATCGGCCTTTTCATCAGACAAAGTCAGATTGATATCCTGTTTAAACTGGCTCCACTGTTGGCAGCGGATTTATTAATCTCCCATGAGACCGGCACCCTTTCCCGTCAACAAATCAGTGATTTTCTGGGACAGATTCCCGGGGATTTTCTGATCAGGGATGTATTAACCAAATACCTTGAACAACGCCCCGATCCGGAATTTCCGGCCGACCGTTTTTTCAGTAACCTCACCCGGATCTGTAAAGCCTGGTGGCAGGAACATGAAGAAGTCGTTCCCGATGTCTATCTGAAGGAGACTTTCAATCAGACCGGCCTTGATAGCATTGACGTCAAGATTCTTACTTCCTTTGTAAGCGGAATACCCGATCCGCTTTATACCGAACGCGTGAGGCGGTGGACCGCGGCTCAGCCGGTTGATTCAATTCTGAGTGCCAGCGATGCAGTTCATGTGGTTTCCGGTATTCTGGTGCCGCCAGTCAGTTCTTCGGTTTCCCTCGATTTCTCACAATCAGAATCCGTCGAGGACCTTCCTGAACAGACGGACATGACCAGTGTTGCTTCGCTGAGTGATTTTCTTACCGAGGCCATCCGTGAGGAAGTCAGGCAAAAAGAAAACGCCGGGTCCGCCCCGGGTTTTGAATCGGTGGAGCCCCACCGGTCCCATTATGAATTTGAACCCGTTCAGGAGGAAACGCCCGCCACTGGTGATCTGATACCGCGGTTTGTTCCGCGTGAACCGGCTGAGGAACCATCCGAAGCCCAGCATTCACCGCCTGTTGATGAACCCATCAGCCTGACTTCTCCTTTTTCAGAAACCGAGGCTCCGGCGGCCGAGTTACAGATTTCTGATTCTGAAGCCACCATTGAACCGGTCGAGGTTGAGCCAGAGCCAGCACCTACCCCCATGACGCCGAAAAGTCTTTTTGACCGGATCATGGAAGAACCGCTTGAACCCGCCCGTTTCGAGGAGGTCAGGCCTGCTGAGACCGCCGATCTGCCGGAGCCAAAACCGGAAAAGAGTCTTTTTGAAAAGATCATGGAATCCGGAGAAACCGTATCACCCGTCTCTGCCGTCAATCTGGATACCCTTCCGGATGCAGAATTGCCCGATGCTCCAGCTATCGAGGAACAACAAGTTCTGATCAAAGCGGAACCGGAACAAGCCGATCTGTTTGTGTCACCTGATTCTGCAGGTCCGGTCCTGCCGGCACTGGAACAAATGATTACTGAAAATCAGGCCCGGCTTTTTATCAGGTATGTTTTCAGAAAAGATGAGCAACGGTTTTTTCAGGCCATTCATGATCTGAATGATCTGACCGACTGGCAAGAGGCCAAAGCCTACCTGGACCGTGTTTTTCATGAGTTTAAGGTTGATCTTTACAGCAATGAAGCACTTGAATTCACCGATATTGTTTACAGCCGGTTTAACTGAGACATGAAAAACTCACTTCAGGATTTATTTGACCGTCGTCAGAAGGCCATGGAAGGCGGCGGTGACAAGCGCATCGCCGATCAGCATGCCAAAGGAAAACTGACAGCCAGAGAACGAATCAGTTTCCTGCTGGATGAAGGATCCTTTCAGGAAATCGGAATGTTCGTGGAGCACCGGTCGACCCATTTCGGACTTGAAAAGCAACGCATTCCGGGGGATGGTGTGGTGACGGGTCACGGCCGGATTGACGGGCGGCCTGTTTTTGTTTTCAGTCAGGACTTTACGGTACTGGGCGGTTCCCTTTCCGAGGCTCATGCAGAAAAGATCTGCAAAATCATGGATCTGGCCATGAAAAACGGGTGTCCGGTGATTGGTCTGAATGATTCGGGCGGCGCCCGTATTCAGGAAGGAGTGGCATCACTGGGCGGATATGCCGATATCTTCCTGCGGAATACCATGGCCAGCGGTGTCATACCACAACTGTCTGCCATTTTAGGTCCCTGTGCAGGCGGTGCGGTCTACTCGCCTGCCATCACCGATTTTGTGTTTATGGTCGAGTCGACCAGTTTTATGTTTGTGACCGGTCCTTCTGTGGTGAAAACCGTGACCCATGAAACGGTTTCTTCAGAAGAATTGGGCGGGGCCTCCACCCATGCAGCCAAATCGGGGGTCTGCCATTTCACATCGGTCACCGAGATGGATTGTTTCGATTCCATCCGGAAATTGTTATCCTTTCTTCCCTCAAACTGCGAAGAAGAACCACCGGTTTTACCCGTCACCGATCCGGTGGACCGAGAGGAGCCCTGGATGAATTCGTTCATCCCCGATTCTGCCACCAAGCCCTATGACATGCACGATCTCATTCTCGGACTGGCAGACAGCCGTGACTTTTTCGAAGTACAGCCCTTATTTGCTCCTAATATTATCTGCGGTTTTATCCGTCTGGGCGGCAGACCGGTTGGGGTGGTGGCCAATCAGCCTCAGGTGCTTGCCGGTGTACTGGATATTGATGCCAGTGTGAAAGCGGCCCGCTTTGTCCGTTTCTGCGACTGTTTCAACATTCCCTTGCTGGTCATGGAAGATGTGCCCGGGTTCCTTCCGGGAACCGATCAGGAGTGGCATGGAATTATCCGTCACGGTGCAAAGTTGCTATATGCATTCTGTGAGGCAACAGTTCCGCGCATAACAGTCATAACCCGTAAGGCATATGGCGGGGCCTACGATGTGATGAATTCAAAACACATTCGGGGTGACTTTAACTTTGCCTGGCCATCCGCCGAGATTGCTGTGATGGGTCCGAAAGGAGCCGCAGAAATCATTTTCAAACGCGAAATCGAATCGGCTCCCAATCCTGAAGAGGTGCTGGAAGCCCGCAGTCGTGATTATCGCGAGAAATTTGCCAATCCGTACGAGGCCGCCAGCCGGGGGTTCATTGATGATGTCATTGAACCGTCCAAGACACGCGCCGTTCTGATCAGGCATTTTGACCTTTTAAAAAATAAAATTGACCACAATCCCCGCAAAAAACACGGAAATATCCCTTTGTAATGATGAGTAAATTCTTTTTCTGGCCTCTCCTTCTGGTATCGCTTTCTGCCTGTCAGTCTGTACAACTCACTCCAACCACCACGGGTGTCGCCGCGCCGGATTCCATCAGTCATCAGGCTGAACCTCCCGGACTGGAATACCCCGGTTTTACCGTGCAGATGGATTCCCTGCTCCGGCAGTACTACTATCAGGTGTCGATGGATGACACGCTGGCGGCCCTTCAGGTTTTACTCGAGATGAAGGAACTCGTGGAAACTGCACTGGATTCAACCGGTGCCGACCGGTTACAATCGGTTGCCCATTCCATCGACTCCCGTGTGGAAGAGCTGACCGATAGCACGGATAGCGCTCAGGTTTCTCTCGAAATTCCATCAGAAACCGACATTGATGCGCTGTCTCTAACCCCCTCAACAGACATTCACCGGTTGCTCCAGGGAATCAATCCCGATTCCACTGAGATTCCGCTGGATATCAATTCGCTGGTGGAAAAGCACATTTTATTTTTTCAGACCAAGGGACGCGAACGATTTGAAGTTTATCTGGACCGGGCTTCGCTCTATTTTCCGGTCATGATGCCGATTCTGATTGAAGAAGGAGCCCCGCCCGAACTGATCTTTCTGACCATGGTTGAAAGTGGGGTGAATCCGCTGGCGAAAAGCCGGGCAAAGGCCGTGGGCATCTGGCAATTCATCAGAGGCACCGGCAAGCTGTACGGTTTACGTGGCAATTTCTGGTATGATGAACGACGCCATGTTGAAAAGTCCACACGGGCAGCCGTGCGCCATCTGAAGGACCTGCGCGATCAGTTGGGGCATTGGCATCTGGCACTGGCAGCCTATAACTCTGGTGCAGGTCGTGTAACCCGTGCCATCCGAAAAGCCAAAGGAAACCGGAACTTCTGGGAAATCCGCCGTTATCTGCCCAAGGAAACCAGAAATTATGTTCCGGCATTCATCGCTGCCACTCTGATTGCCAATGACCCTGAGCGGTTCGGATTCGATGTGCATCCTTACCGGTCCGACTACCAGTTCTCGGAAGTGGACGTCCACGGCAATTTTCTGTTGGCAGATGCAGCTCAGCTTGCCGACACTACCACGGAAGTTGTGACGTTTCTGAATCCGGAACTGACCCAGGGACGCACACCTCCCGGAATGGATAGTTATTCCCTGAGACTACCCGTTACCGTTGCCGAGCGCTTTTCCAAAGCTTACGAACAGTATCCCGATTCACTGAAACAGGATGTCATCACGCACGAAGTCAAACCGGGCGACTCCTTTTCGACCATCACCCGGAAATATGGAATCCGGCAGGATCAGCTTGTTGCACAGAATCCTTCGCTGAAATCGGCCAAAACCCTTCGGGCCGGTACCACCCTGATCATTCCGGTCATTGAGCCGACCGGAGGGACCATGCTGTACAGTGACATTGCCCATTACGGTCAGCGCGGTTCTGCCGGAATCAAAATTCCCGGAACCGGCCCTTCCATTACCTACCGGGTCCGTTCGGGAGACACACTCGGTGGAATTGCTGAAAAGTACCGGGTCTCGGTTACCAAACTGAAAAACTGGAACGGCTTATCGGGCAGCCGGATCTATGCCGGACAGAAACTGACCATATACACCGGCAAGTAGGAAAACCACTTCCACGCCTTCTTTCCAAAACGCCTCAGATCGTGTGATTTAAAGCACAGAACCATCGATGAAGTGGAAGTTCTTCCACTTCTTTTTACCTGCTTCCACCATCTCCTACCCGTCACATTCATACACTATTTGTGAGAAGAGTCACCACCAGGATCAGGCAAAAAATTCTAATAAATGATCTAACTAATTGTTTTTATTCATCTTATGCGCTTTTTACAAAAGCGATATATTGTCATTTTTAGTGACATCTCTTGACATGAATAAAAACACCTCCTACCTTCTCTCTTAGCAACTGGAAGCGCTTGTATTTTTTGGACAAGTCACCAGTGAAAGAAATAAACAAGTGGGAGGATACGATGAAACGATTGGTTACGATGATGCTTCTGGTTCTGGGCCTTGCCGGTTCTTTGACCGCACAGGACAAGACCATGTTACAGGGATTTTACTGGGATGTGACTCCCGGTGGTGTATGGTGGGATCAACTGGCCGCCAAAGCCCCGGAACTGAGTGCAGCCGGATTTGACATTCTTTGGATTCCACCGTTCTATAAAGGACAAAACGGGACCTTTGATGTCGGATATACCCCGTATGACTATTATGATCTTGGTAATTATAATAGTAAGGGCGGCGACAATTTCAACGATGGAAATACGGTTGAAACCCGTTACGGAAGCAAGACCGAACTGAAAACCATGATCAATGCCTACCATGCTGTCAGCATGCAGATCTGGGGCGACATGGTATTGAATCACCGGTCTGGTGGTACTCTCGAAGCCAATCCGTACACCAACAGCAATACCTGGACCAAATTCCCTCTTTCCAAAGGTTCAGGCCGTATTGCACACTCATCCAACGGATACAATAACTACTATCCGAATGCTGCTGTGAATCCCGGCAATACCGGCGATTTTTACAGCGAAGATCAGCTGGGCGCCCGCATGAAAATGTATACCAACTGGTTCGCCTATGATGTGGCCCTTCACAATGGAAGCGGCGGAAACCTTCCCATGGGTGATTCCCTGATGGTTTGGGGTGACTGGGTTACCCGCGAACTCGGCCTGGATGGATATCGTTTTGATTTCGTAAAGGGAATTCACCCTGAGTACATGAAACGCTGGCTGAATTACGGTGCCATGCGCGGTAAACCTTCGGTTGGTGAGCATTGGGATTCCGCTCCTGCCGCACAGGAATGGCTGCGTCAGACTTCTTCCGGAATTTCCTACAGCGGTTCGGGCGGACCTGTTGATAAAGCCCCCGGCGCTTTCGATTTCGAACTCCGTTACCGCTATCAGGACCTTTCCAATGGCGGCGACGCCTATGATGCCCGCTGGGCCTTGCAGGATGCCGGTCTTCACCGGATTTATGGCATTCCTTACGAAAAAATCTGGTCCTTCATCGAAAACCACGATTTCGACCGGATTAACTGGGAAGGAAAAGTCACCATTGATGGCCACAATCCGATTACCAATAAAAAGAACCTTCTCTATGCCCACATGCTGACCCTGCCAACCAATGCGCAGATCTGGTATCATGATGTGTATCGGTATGGCATGAAAGATGAAATTTTCAAACTGGTACAAATCCGCAAACAATTCAGCAATGGTGCGTACACCATTCTGTCCCGTGATGGAAGTCCGGTATGGACCAACGCCGGAGATGATCCCAAGCAAATGTATGTGGCTCAGCGCGGCGGTATCGGTGGTAAAACCGGTCTCATCGTTGCCATCAACAAGCACAGTTCACGTAATATCACCGTTTGGGTTACCACCCAATGGCCCGGCAAGACCCTGAAAGACATTACCGGTCGCCACACCAATACCATCACCGTTATGTCTGATGGCCGTGCTCCGATTAACTCTAACGCCAACTCTTATGCCATCTGGGTTCCCAGTGATTACAACCTCGGACCAGCGGATCCTGAAATTGCCATTTCACCGGTTGGCGGAAGTGTTTCCGGACCTGTTACCGTCACTCTGACTCCCTCAAGCGGCCGTGCACCTTATACCGTGTATTACACGCTTGATGGAAGCGATCCTTCAACCAGCGGTACCCGCCTGACCTATACTGCTCCGTTCTCTGCCAACCCAACGGTGACCGTCCGTGCCGTTGCCGTGGATGCCGATGCCAAAAAGTCGGTTGTAAAGAGCGAAACATACACCCTGGTTTCTACATCCTTCACAGTCCGGTTCAAGAAACCGACCACCTGGGGAACCAACGTGAATGTCCACTATTGGAATAAGCTTCCCGGCGGAACCGCCAGCACCTGGCCGGGCGTTGCCATGACAGCCGAAGCCAACAGCTGGTTTAAGTACACCTTTACCGGCACCACCTCGACCAATCTGCTCTTCGTAGATCCAGCAAACACCAGCAATAAAACGGTCGATCTGAGCCGTTCTTCTGATGGATGGTATAAAGACGGTGCATGGTATACCTCGAATCCGGATAACAACCCACCGGTTCTGACCGTCAATCCGGCCAGCCAGACCAG
>JABWAT010000026.1 GCA_013360915.1 Bacteroidota bacterium | reverse complement strand
CGGGACTCAGACAGCAATCGTTTCTGACGGCCTTCCGTTTCTCACGTCGTCGGCTGGCCGATGTCGGCAAAGACAAAAATCCTGGAAAATGGACTTTGCCTTCGCGGGTGGCAAGGATCGCAGCTTTCAGATAACGCCGTTTGTGTAAACCCCGAAGGGGTGACAGTATTGTAGAAAATCCCAGTATGACCATCACCCAGATAGGCCGATCGGATGAAATTTTTGATTTTTCCCACGACCCCGAAGTGGGTCGAATCATGAGTAACCTGGTCATTGAACCTAAAGTTTACCCCGATGAAATCGAAGCCATCCGGATGAGGTAATCGAGGGGCCCGGTTTCCATCCCCCCTCTCGTCCGACCCGGTTCACCAATCTCAATCTCCGAAAATCTGATCCCCTCCCCTTCTGGCATTTGCATCGGGAATTGCGGATTTTCCCGTCATGCAATTGTTATGTTCCGTCCCCGATTTTCTTGTCAAACGGCAGTCCATGCCGGTGTTCGATGTCAGAACGCCTGCCGAGTTCGCCAATGGTCACATTCCCGGCGCGATCAACCTGCCGCTTTTCTCCGATCAGGAACGACATGAGATCGGGCTGATCTATGCTCAGGAAGGGAAAAAACCGGCCATTCTGAAGGGGCTCGATTTCGTCGGTCCGAAAATGCGGATGCTTGTCGATCAGGTGTTGGCGGTAACCAACTCACGGGTGGTGGGGGTGTACTGCTGGCGGGGCGGCATGCGAAGCGATGCCGTTGCCTGGCTCCTGGGTTTTTATGGTTTCACTGCCTGGCGGGTCGAAGGTGGCTATAAATCCATCCGCCGGACGCTACTTGCGGAAATGATGCAACCACGTCCCGTCCGGATCATCGGTGGCAGGACCGGCAGCGGGAAAACGCAGGTGCTTCATGAATTGCAGGGTCTGGGAGAACCGGTCATCGATCTGGAAGAACTGGCCCACCACAAGGGATCGGCCTTTGGTGATATTGATGAACCCCCGCAACCGACGCAGGAACAGTTCGATAACCTGCTTGGACTCAGCTGGCTGAGCCACCCGCAGGAATCCCGTCTCTGGCTCGAAGATGAAAGTCATTTTACCGGCTCCATCCAGATCAATGAACATATCTGGAAGGTGATGCGCCAGGCGCCGGTCGTCTATCTGGATGTTCCCGAGGAGTTGCGTGCAGACAATCTGGTCGACTCCTATGGACGGACCGATCGGGAAAACCTGAAACGATCCATCCTGAAAATCAGGGAAAAGCTGGGCGGAGCCGATACCAAACTGGCTCTGGATCTGCTGGAAAAAGACCGGTACCACGATCTGGCGATCCTGCTGTTGCGGCGGTATTACGATCCCGGATACGATTACGGTCTTGCCCGCCGGTCGCCTGAAACCATTCACCGGGTGGTTGTAACTGACCGGGATTTTCGTAAAATTGCTTTAAAACTGAAGGACCTCACGCTTTCATGACGACCCCTTCGCCCATCAGACTGACCCAATTCAGTCACGGTGCCGGATGCGGATGCAAAATTGCACCCTCCGTTCTCGACCAGATTCTGAAAACGAATACCGTATTTCCCGACCAGGCTTCCCTGCTGGTGGGAAATCATTCCCGTGACGATGCCGCCGTTCTCGATCTGGGAAACGGAATGGCCCTGATCAGCACCACCGACTTTTTCATGCCCATTGTTGATGATCCGATTGAATTTGGCCGGATAGCCGCCACCAATGCCATTTCGGATGTCTATGCCATGGGCGGGATGCCCACACTGGCCATTGCCATCCTCGGCTGGCCCGTTGATAAACTGCCGCCTGAAATCGCCGGTCAGGTGGTGGAAGGCGGACGGCTGGCCTGTCTCGATGCCGGAATCCCCCTCGCCGGTGGTCATAGTATCGATTCTCCCGAACCCATTTTCGGTCTGGCCGTGAACGGTCTGGTTCCCGTCGGAAACCTGAAACGGAATAATACCGCCCAGGCCGGTGACCTGCTTTTCCTGACCAAAGGACTCGGGGTTGGCATTCTAACCACCGCCGAAAAACGCCAGATTCTGCTCGAATCCGATAAACGGGTGGCGGCAGAATCCATGATGAAACTGAACCGGATCGGCGCCGACCTCGGAAAACTGGAGGCCGTTCATGCACTGACCGACGTGACCGGTTTCGGCCTGCTGGGGCATCTGGCCGAAATGGCTGGTGGTTCCGGGGTTCATGCCACCCTTTATCCCGACCGGATTCCCCGTCTGACCGATCTGACGCCTTATCTGGAGCAGAAATCGGTTCCGGGTGGTACCAACCGGAACTTCAACAGCTACGGCCATCAGGTGTCTTCCCTCACCCCCGATCAGAAGGCCCTGTTGTGCGATCCGCAGACCAGCGGCGGATTGCTGATCGCCCTTTCCCCCGACGGAACCGACCAACTCCGCCGGCTTTTCAATGACCACGGAATCGGGGTGCCTGCCGACCCGATCGGCGAACTGATTCCGGCAATAACCAACCAACCCATGATACAGATCAGGAGCTGACCATGATTGCTTACCAGGCTTACGACCATCCGACCTTTTCCATTGGTGATCTGGAGGATCGTCCTCCGCAACAGAATGTCCTGCTTACCACCCCCGATCATTTCGATGTGATTGATGTGAAAAATCCATACATGGAGGGAAGCATCATCGATCGTCACCGTGCGAAAAAGCAGTGGAAAGATCTGCGGGCGGTTTATGAACAGCTTTATCACCGCAACCTCATCCGCGGATTGTTTGTCGTTCCCGGTGTGGAAGGACTCGAGGATATGGTTTTCTGCTGCAATCCGATCTTTTCCTGGACGGTGGATGGAAACCGGTGCGTGGTTCTCTCGCACATGCGCTTTCCGAGCCGTCAGCGCGAGGTGGAGCATCACCGTATCTTTTTTGAACGCCAGGGATTCACCATCATCGAACTGGAAGGCAGTGGTCTGTTCGAAGGTGGGGGCGATGCCATTCCGCATCCATACAAACGGCTGATCTGGGGAGGCTACGGCCACCGGTCCGACCGGCACATGTACGATGAACTGGCCGTGAAATTAAAAACACCCATCATTCCACTCGAACTCGTCAGTCCGTGGTTTTACCACCTCGATACCTGTTTCAATCCGCTCGATGATGACACCGTGCTCATCTGTCCCGAAGCGTTCAGCGAGAGTGGACTGAAGGCCATCCGGACCATGTACAAAACGGTCTATGAAATTCCGCGCGAGGATGTAAAAACAACCTTTTCCCTTAACTTTGATGCGGTATTTGATGAAGAGGCCCGTCGTCGCGTGGCCATTATTCAGAAATCTCAATCCATGGTGATCGGTATCCTGAAGAAAGAAAACTACGAAGTGATCGAAGTGGAAACTGGTGAATTCATGAAATCGGGCGGATCGGTTTTCTGCATGAAAACCGTCATGGATTGACCGGATGTCGATCAGACCACCGAAAAGAAAAACAGCAAAGTCGCAAAACGGCATGTCATCAGGATGGATTCCTGTGTGGGGTGCCGGTTTGTTGCTGATGATGGTACTGCAGTCCTGTCAGGGATTGCAGGGAGTCGCGCGGTACAAAGCCCCGGACCGGACAGGAAGTGCTCCGGCTGGCTCTGCAAAAGAGGCAACTCCGGTGACACCGGCACCGGCACCGGCAACACCTGCCGCTCCTTCCCGTTTTTCTCCATCCAACCAACCCGTATCGGTCGATAAACTGATGGCCTTTGTGGCCGACTGGAAGGGAACCCCTTACCGGTATGGCGGACTGTCCCGGTCGGGAATTGATTGCTCGGGATTCACTTCCACATTGTATAAGGATGTGTATCAGACCACTATTCCACGAACCAGTCTCGATCAGTTTCAGGTAGGGACGCCGGTCAGTCCATCTGACCTTCAGCCGGGCGATTTGGTTTTCTTTCAGTTGAAACAGACACGAACGGTGAGTCATGTGGGCGTCTTTCTGGGAAATGGCGACTTTGCTCATGCCAGTCTGTCGGCCGGGGTCACCATCGACAAACTCACCGATCCGTACTACGCCGATACCTACAAAGGCGCCCGGCGGGTGAAATAACCGGTCAGCCTGTCGACCGGTTCTAATCATCAATTAAGACACCAGGGTTGATATTTCATCGGCCCGGTCCCAATTTTGCAACGCTTCAGGTTTATCCGGCCATGGCCGGATAATGAAAAGGGAATGCCGTGAGAAGGAAACTTTTAACCGGCAGCTGCCCCGCAACCGTGATTGGTGCCACCCGGAAGAAAAGCCACTGTCCCGATAAATCGGGATGGGAAGGCCCGGGAACTGGAAATACAACTCCACACCAAGAGCCGGGAGACCTGCCTGATGCGGTACCGTGGATCTTCGAGGGACGGATCCGGGAACTGCAGCCGGCAGACTGCTGGTCTTCACTCCCGATTTCTTTCCTTCCTGCTTCCACTAATCATGAGGTTTTCTATGCAATGGCACCGCCGTTATCACCGGTTCATCTGGTTATTTATACCCGTTCTGCTTTCCTGTGAAGTGGAATCGGATGATGCGTCATCCGAACCAGACCGGATTTTCATCGCCAACCGGGGGCAAACCCATCCGACCGATTCCACCCGGTTTAAAGCTTCCGATATTTCTGTTTATTCCTTCAGCGGCGATTCCACGGTGCCGGATGCCTTTGCAAAGGCAAATAACAACGAGGGCCTTCCCACAGGTCTTCAGGCACTGGCGCTGAGTGAAAACACCTTGTTTGCAAGTAACCAGCGGTTGGGGTATGTCCATGTGATCGACATCCGAACCATGAAGGAATTACTGCGGATTTCTCTGGGGAAACAATCGGGAGCCGGTGAAATGACCGTGGGCTCTGACGGATTTCTCTATGTGTCGGGTTTTTATTCCGGCTTGTTGTATAAAATCAGCATGACCACGTTTCAGCAGATGGCCAGTCTGCCGGTTGGATCAGGTCCGATGCAGTCGCTTCAGATCGGGGATGAACTCTTCCTGGCGGTGTCTGGTTTTGGAACCGGCCAGGAGGTTTTGGTCATCAACATGAAATCCTTTTCGGTGACCGATACGCTCTACACTCAGGTCAATCCAACGAGACTCGCCCGGACCGGGCAGCAGTTGGTGGTATTGGCCAGTGGTTCTGAAAACCAGACCGATATGCAGCCGGCTGTGCTGTATTTGTTTAATCCTTCCACCCGTGAAAAGGCAGATTCTCTGGTTTTCAGTTCCAAAACCCTCATGCCGTATCTGTCTGTGGATGATGGCGGCCGCATCGTCTTATGGGAGGGGGGAACTCGTTTGCTCGAAGTGGTGAATTCACGTTTTGGGTCATCGGGGTGTTACAGTGTGCACGGTGGCCATCCCATTGCAATCGGAATGAATATTTTTACGATCGCCGATGCCGGGACGAATCAGTTCAAACGTCTCAGAAATGGTGAGATGGTGGGTGTCTGGGCGTTGGGAATCTATCCGACAGGGAGTGCCGTTGTCAGCTACCGCTGAGAAAAAGGCCTATCCTGGTCAACCCGACGGATGTATATACCCGGCATGCCGATGTGAATACCGGTGCGGTGATCTGTTCGGACCCGTCAGCGTTCCCCCGCTGAAGGCAGGGACTTGTGACCAATGCGGAAAGCGGTCCACGGTGTACCGGGTTACCATCGGCTTCTGGTGTAAATCGTGCATTGCAGCAGGTGCCCGGTGACCGTTTTTCTCCATTCCGTCCTGATAATGACCAGTTGGCTGATCGGCCAGGATCCTGATACCACCCTTAAAAACCTGCCTGTGTATGAAATGGAAGAAATTCCGGTGGTGGCCGACCGCGATGCGCGACTGTCGGTCAGTTACTCGGCCGGACTGGTTACCATGGTCCCCGATTCTGTCATGAAATCGCGCCCGCGTTGGTCCGATCTGGTTTCCCTTTTGCCGGGTGGAATGATGAAAGAATTTGGCGGAAGCGCCGGTGTGCAGACGCTTACCAGCCGGGGAACCACGTCTTCACAAAATGTGGTGGTTCTCGATGGCATGGTTCTGAATGACGGACTGACCGGCACGACCAATCTCGGTCTGGTGCAACCCTCCCAGCTATCCCGTCTGACGTTCCGGTCGGGCGGGTATTCCTCCGATGTGGCCGCAGGCGGTTTAGGCTCGACCCTGTACCTTGGCAGCCGCTCTGAACGGAAGCCATCCATCCGGCTGGAAACGTCCTATGGTTCCTGGAATACCCTCACCACCACCGCCAGCTTATCGGGACAGTCGGGATCCTGGTTCGGGTCGGGTGTGATCAGCCGGTCATCGTCCGATGGAAATTTCGACTTTATCCGTCCGGGCGAAACGGTCACCAGTCAGCGGGAATGGAATGCCGGCCGTCAGATCAGCGGACTGGTCACCGGCGGATACGAATCGGGCGATCTGACCCTTCAGTCGGTGTTCATGGTAACCACCCAGCACCAGCAGGTCCCTGGTGCAGTGGCCACCGGAAATCCAAACAACGATGGCGCTGTGATGGACCAATCGGATGTCCGCTGGATTCCGTCCTTTTCCGGTTTGCTGAACGGTAATCGCTACCGGATGTCAGGATTGGTGCGTTCCACACAGACAAAGTACGATGATCCCGATGCGCCTTCCGGACCGGTGGATTGGTCCGACCGTGAACAGGCGCTTCGTCTCGACTGGATTCCTGAGGGTTCAAATTGGCCGGCTGTGGGTCTGTATCTGCGGAATCAGAAAGGAAATGCCGATGTGTGGTTGGGCAAACCGACCGTCTTCAGGCAGGACCGGCAGAGTCTGGCACTTTTCTCCGGATGGGATGGCGAATGGATTCGCATTCAGGGCCGTCTCGAAACCAGTTCGGATTATTCACCGCTGATGACAGGGGCCGTTGCCGGTGTGATCCGCCATGAAAACTGGTATGCCACGCTTTCGCTTATCCGCAATGCCCGTTTTCCTTCTTTCACCGAGATACAATTCAGAAAAACGGGCGAAACCCTGTTTCCTGAACAATACACCGGGTTTGAACCTGAACTGCGTTTTACCGGCCGTTGGCTGTCTGCAACCACCCGCGGATTCTGGTACCGGATTGATCATAAAATCATCGGGATTCCGCAAACGCCGGTCCGGTGGTCGGCTATCAATGCAGGGTCGGTTATCGGAACCGGTATCGAACAGACCGTCACTGCACAAACGGATTGGGTCGAGTGGTGGGGTCAATTTATCTGGCAACGGGTAACCCTGACCGATCAGAAAAACCGGGTTCTGAACGGAAAACAGGTGGTTTACACACCGTTTCTGCAGGGAGCAACCGGCTTTACCTCGGCCATGGGTTCCTGGCAGTTGGGAACCGACCTGTCGTTTACCGGAGAGCGTTACTGGGGAAGCCTGAACCTTCCGGATGAACGGCTCTATGCAGTGGCGTTGTGGAATGCCACTATCGCCTACCAGTCCGGTATTCTGACCACCCCAATTCATCTGACATTCAAAGTACAAAACATCACTGGTTACCGGTATGAGTGGGTCCGATCGTACCCCATGCCGGGCCGGTCCATTATTCTGGAGGCAACATGCGATTTTCTCTGATTTTTTTTGGCGCTCTTCTCGTTGGATGCAACAGCACCGATTCGCCGGATGACTACGCTCAGCCAAACACCGTTCCGGGTGGTGTATATATTCTGAATGAGGGGGAGTGGCAAAAGAATAATTCATCGCTTCAATGGGTCTACCCACAAACCGGTGAAGTGGTTGGAACCAATACCCGTGGTATCTGGGACCAATTAAACTGGGGCGATACAGGTAATTTCCTGTCGGCCAGAAACGACACCGGTGCAGTGGTGGTATCTGGTTCAAACCGGATAGATTTCTTCCTGACAGACAACGGCCGGTTCCTGAAAAGCTTTTTTTTCGGCAACCTGAAGGTCGAACCCCGGGAGATTATTTCGGCAGGGGACGGGACCTGGTGGGTCAGTTCGTTTGAACGTCATTCAGTGATCAGAATCCGGCCATCCAATCTGACGATAGTGGAAGAGCAGTTTACCGACTTGAAACCGGAGCACCTGATCATTGCCAATGGCTATCTGTGGGTGTCTGCAACCGGGTGGGGCGCTGGTACTACAGTCAATCGGATTAACCTGAAATCCAATTCGTTTCAGGCCATAGAAGTGGGCCTGAATCCGGCCAGAATTGTAGAAACCAGCACGCAAATGGTGGTTCTGATTCTCGATAACCCCTGGGGAGAAAGTCCGGATAGCCGGGTGGTGACGCTGAATAAAGTCAGTGGTGAAGTGACCGGCACCTACCGGTTTGGTGAGACTCTTTATTCAATGGACCGCGAATCTGGCGATTACATTCAATTACAGACGGCTACCCGTTTAATCCGCTGGATTCCCGGGCAGGAATCCTTCACCGTTTTACAGGTGTTTGCCGATAAACCGACAACGGGTTCCATCGTCTACGAGATGTCGGTCGATACGGTTAAAAATGTCACCTGGCTGACATCGATCAACAATTATACTTCACCCGGCTGGCTGGAAGGATTCCGCAACGGAGAGCGTCTGTACGGTCCCATACAGGTGGGGATCAACCCCGGTTCCATTTTATGGAATTACTGAAAAAAACCATACCGGTTACCTGTGCGGTGATCCGGCAGGAGGACCGCATTCTGGCCGTTCAGCGCAGCCGTCATGACCCGATGTTGCCAGGGTTGTGGGAATTTCCCGGCGGAAAGGTCGAGCCGGGTGAAACCGAAGAAGCCTGTCTCATCAGGGAAATCAGGGAGGAACTGGAACTGGAAGTGGAGATACTGAAGCGGCTGCCCGATGTGAACTGGGATTACGGCAATGTACTCATCCGAATGACCCCCTTTATCGTCAGAATAGTGACGGGCACCATGAAGCTGAACGATCATGATGCCTTCCGCTGGATGACGGTGGCCGATCTGATGTCGCTGGACTGGGCACCGGCCGATGTGCCGGTTGTGCGTGGGCTGATGTCAGAGGCAGGTTACTGACGGTCTGGTCCCCGTTCGGCAATGGCGGCCTGAACGGTTACCGACAATGCCCCACCGGGTAAGAGCCGGATGGTGAGATGACCATGACGGTTTCCGGGCCGGGTGATCACATTCATCAGATACGATTCATCGGGCGGGGTCATCTGACGTGGCAGGATCGAAAAGCCGATGACCGCCTCCGAAAAGGCCGAACCTGCCGTCAGATTCCATTGCAGCCGCTGAGCCCCGGTTTTATACTGACCAGAGGCGATGGATTGAAGAGGTTTCTTGCCTGCTGATCCGAAAGCAGTGACCTGCAGGTTGGCAGGTTTCCAGGTCAGGGCAGCATGCGGCTGACCACGTCTTGGTTTGGAGAAAGGTTCTGCCACCGGATCCAGACGAATCCAGGATGAATCGGAGAAAACCGGCAGATACCACACCAGAACCGAGTCGGTGGTGCTGCTCAGGTCGGTTACCAGCCAGGAAGTCCCTTCCGGATCGGGGTAATGAGTCAGTCGTGCAAAGATCGATCCCGATTCCACAATGGCCTCGGTGGGCGTGGTCCCGGGGCGGGTGGTTCCGCAGGAAAGCAACAGTCCGCAGAAGAACCAGAGAGCCGTCAGCTTCATCGTTTACCGCTCCAGGCCAGATATCCCCATCCGATCATGAAGGACACGCCGCCAATGGGCGTGACAGCCCCCAGCCAACGGATATCGGTCAGTACCAGTGCGTATAAACTCCCGCTGAATAAAACCAGACCCAGCAGAAACCAATAACCGGCAATGACGGCTTTTCCCCGGTGACTGATGTGATACCAGATACCGGCAATCAGAATGCCGATGGAATGAAAAAACTGGTAACGGACAGCTGTTTCCCAGGTGCCCAGCCGGGCTTCTTCAATCACGCCCTTAAGCAGGTGGGCGCCAAAGGCACCGAGAGCAACCGACAACAGACAAAGAAGCGCACCGGTGAAGATCAGATTAATGGGTCTGGCTGGCGGAAGGTGTTCAGGATTTTTCAAGGAAGGCTCCGTAAAGGGATTGAATACACTCGGGACAAAGTCCGTGGGTGAACTCGGCAAATGATCGCTCCCCGATGTATTTTTCCACCTGATTCCAGTAACCCTGGTCATCACGGATCCGTTTGCACCGTCCACAGATCGGCATGAGTTTATTCAGTGTCTCGAGGTTTTCGATGGCTGTTTGCAGATCGCTGATGTGCTGTTCATTCTCGGCGGTTTCCCGTTTCAGACGGTAGGCCGATTGAATGCGGGCGATGAGTTCGAATTTCCGTACCGGGCGCATGAGGTAATCGGCCGCACCGGCATTAAACGCTTCTTCCAGAAACGAATCTTCCAGATGGTCGGTGATCACAATGATGGGTGTGAACGGAAAGAGCGGATCGGCCAGCAATTCCCTGATCATGCTGATGCCATCCAGCTGAGGCATGGAAATATCGGTCAGAATCAGATCGAATCCGTTCTGATAGCCCCGGCGTCTGATCATGTCAATGGCCGTGCGGCCATTGTCTGTTTCCACCAGTTCGGTGATGGGAAGGTCGCTGAGCAGACTTTTATTCAGTTTCCGGTTGACGAACGAATCGTCCACCATAAGTAGTTTCATATCGTAAATTTACACAGGTTCGGGAAAAGTCGCACCATCGGGCAGAACCTGTTTTTCCTTTACAACTGATAACGGCAAAACCAATTGTTTGATTCCGCCCGCTTTTCTTCCGGATATTTGGGCCATGATGAAACGACTCTGTATCAACATCGACCACATTGCCACCCTTCGTGAAGCCCGCGCGGCCCTTGAACCCGATCCGGTTCACGCTGTTCCCATTCTGGAAAACGCGGGAGCCAGCGGGGTGGTGGTTCACCTGCGTGAGGACCGCCGCCACATCAACGACCGCGATCTGCGTCTGCTGCGCGAGGTAATCAAGACCAAACTGGATCTTGAAATGGCCGCCACTGCCGAAATGAAATCCATCGCGCTGGAAGTGCTGCCCGAACTGGTGACCCTCGTTCCCGAAAAACGAATGGAACTCACCACCGAGGGCGGATTGGACCTCCGGTTAACGCAGGCAGCCCTGAGTGAATACATTCCTCCGCTGCAGGATGCCGATATTGAAGTCAGTTTGTTTATTGACCCAGATCCTGAGCAGGTTGCTCTGGCGGCTGGTCTTGGGGCCGATTACATAGAAATTCATACCGGCGAATTTGCCAATGCCCGCACCCGCGAAGCCCGGGTTTACCAGATTGAACGGATCAGGGCGGCTGCCAAACAGGCGCACCAGCTCGGATTGAGGGTCAACGCGGGTCATGGACTCAATTATGACAACGTGGTCGATATGTTGGCCATTCATGAAATCGGTGAAATGAGCATTGGTCATTCCATTATCGCCCGTTCCGTTTTTGTCGGACTGGATCAGGCGGTTCGTGACATGGTTGCTCTGTTCCGCTTATTCCCCGCACCGGACGGATTGCATTGAGTACCCCTACCACCGGCTTCCGGACCGGCTATGTCGCACTGGCCGGACCGCCCAATGTGGGAAAATCCTCGCTGTTAAACCGGTTGGTGGGCGAGAAACTATCCATCGTCAGTCATAAACCCCAAACCACCCGTCACCGGGTAATGGGAATTGTCACCACCGGGCAGTTTCAGGCTATTTTTCAGGATACACCCGGTTATCTGGTCCCGGACTACCTGCTTCAGGAAAACATGATGGCCTTTGCCCGGCAGAGTCTGTCAGATGCCGATGTGGTTCTGCTCATGTTCGATGCCGCTGCCCCCCGCCTTCCCGATGTGATGTCGGTACTTGTGGCCGACCTGAACCGGCTTAATAAACCTGTTCTGGCGGTGCTGAACAAACTGGATACCTCTGATGCAAAGCGGATGGAACGGTTGTCTGAACTGATCCGGTCGGCCATTCCGGCTGTGCAGGCAGTCTTACCTGTCTCTGCCAGAACCGGTGAGGGTACCAGTCAGTTGATGGATGCATTGGCGCCTCTGCTACCCGAGCATCCGCCCTTGTATCCGCCCGATGATCTGTCCACCCATCAGATGCGGTTTTTTGCGGAAGAAATGATCCGCGAGAAAATCTTCCTTCAGTTTGAAAAGGAAATCCCGTATTCCAGTGCAGTTCTGGTAAACGCGTACACAGAGCGGGAAGATGGGGTTGATGAAATTTCGGCCGAGATCATTGTGGAACGGGACTCACAAAAGGTGATTCTGATTGGCAGAAAGGGTGAGGCCATCCGGAATCTCGGAATGGCCGCCCGCCGCGATATTGAACAGCTCACCGGCCGGAAGGTTTTCCTTCAGCTTTTTGTGAAAGTGAGAAAAGACTGGCGGAAAAACCGGACCTTTCTGAAAAGCTACGGATACGATCCCACCAGTTGATCCAGGGCATCCGGTTTCGTTTCCATCCGGATTTCCTCTACCTTTGCACGCCAAAAATTCAGGAAAAACAACATGAAAAACAGGCAGATGGCCGTCGGGCTGATCCAGATGTCCTGTTCGGCCGATCCGGCTGACAACATGAACCGGACGGTTGAAAAAATACGATTGGCTGCCGGAAAAGGCGCACAGGTCATTGTGCTGCAGGAATTGTTCCGGTCCTTGTATTTCTGTGACACTGAGGACTATGAAAACTTCAAATTGGCCGAACCGATTCCGGGTCCCTCTACCGAATTACTTGGCAGGCTGGCAGGTGAGCTCGGTGTGGTGATCGTGGCCTCGCTTTTCGAAAAGCGGGCGGAAGGCTTGTATCATAACACCACGGCGGTTCTCGATGCCGATGGGTCTTACCAGGGCAAATACCGGAAAATGCACATTCCGGATGATCCGGGTTATTTCGAGAAATTTTATTTCACCCCCGGTGATCTGGGATTCAAGGTTTTCGATACCCGTTTTGGGCGGATTGGCGTGCTGATCTGCTGGGATCAGTGGTATCCTGAAGCGGCCCGGATTACCGCCATGATGGGTGCAGATGTTCTGGTGTATCCCACTGCCATCGGCTGGGCACTCAGTCAGGATGCAGCCACCAATGACGAACAGTACAACGCGTGGCAAACCATTCAGCGTGCGCATGCCGTTGCCAACGGACTCCCCGTTATTTCGGTGAACCGCGTAGGCGTCGAAGGCCAGATGAAATTCTGGGGCGGGTCTTTTGTTGCCAATCCGTTCGGCCGGCTGCTGTTTAAAGCCTCCCATGATGAAGAAGTCATCCATGTGGAATCACTCGACCTTACCCGTTCTGATTCTTACCGGACGCATTGGCCTTTTCTCCGTGACCGCCGGATTGATGCTTACGATCCGATCCTCCGGCGTTTCATCGATTGAATGATGGAATAATATGGACGCTAAGGCGCAAAGGCGCAAAGAATACCATGTGTAATATGGACGTAAGGCGCTTAGAATACAGATAGAATAAGTTTAAAAGAGAAATTAAATTGAAATCTGCGGAGGAGTTAAATGTAATCAGTAAATTAATTGTTGATTCATTTTACTCAGTCCATGCTGAACTGGGCCCCGGATTACTGGAATCAGTCTATGAGGTTTGCCTGATTCAGGAATTAAAAATCAGAAAACTGAATACGCTTAGCCAGGTAAGTTTGCCAGTCATATACAAAGGTCAGAAATTGGACAAGCACTATATTGTGGATTTGCTTGTTGAAGATGAAATCATTATTGAAATCAAATCAGTCGATCTGGTGCTGCCGGTATTTAAATCACAATTGCTTTCTTATATGCGTCTTTCTGGAAAGCGGTTGGGGTTTCTGGTGAATTTTAATGTTCCGGTCATTAAATCCGGAATTCAACGAGTAGTAAACAATTTTTAAAAAGTCCAGTGTATTTAGATCTATATGAAAAAATCTTAGCGCCTTTTCGTCCAAATAATGAAGTAAAAACTCTTTGCGTCTTAGCGCCTTTGCGTACATATTAAAACCCATGAAAAAACTCAATTACCGGTTTCCCGCTGAATGGGAACCACACAAAGCCACCTGGCTCTCATGGCCACACAAGGAAGCCTCCTGGCCGGGCAAACTCGAGTCGGTTTACCCCGTCTATTCGCAATTCATCCGGGAGATGGCCCGCGGTGAGGAAGTTCATATTAACATCAATGATGAATCCATGGAACAATCGGCCCGTCACTGGCTGGAAACGACCGGCGGCTTGCCATCCAACGTATTCTTTCATCGCTTTCCCACCAATGATGCCTGGTGTCGCGATCACGGTCCGGCCTTTTTGATCAATCCGCAGGAATCCCAAAAAAAGGTCATTGTGGATTGGGGATACAATGCCTGGGGAGGAAAATACCCGCCCTTCGACCTGGATGATGTGGTCCCGACGCGGATAGCGGAATATTATGGTATTCCGGTTTATCACCCGGGCATCGTCATGGAAGGGGGGTCGGTGGATTTCAACGGACGCGGAACCTTGCTTACCACCACGGCCTGTCTGCTGAATGAGAACCGGAATCCGCACCTGACACAGGCGCAGATCGAGGAATTTCTGGTTTCATACTATGGAGTCGATCACATTCTCTGGCTGGGTGATGGAATTGTGGGGGATGATACCGACGGACATATTGATGATATCACCAGGTTTGTGAATCCGACCACTGTGGTCACCGTGGTAGAAAAGAAAAAGTCCGACGAGAATTACGACATCCTTCAGGAAAACCTGAAAATGCTGAAAACCATGCGGCTGGAATCGGGCAAACAGATGGATATCGTGGAAATTCCCATGCCGGCTCCTGTTATCTATGAAGATCAGCGGCTGCCGGCTTCCTATGCCAATTTTTACATTGCAAACTCGGGCGTCATGGTTCCCACCTATCGGTGTAAACAGGATGACGAAGCCATTGCCATTCTCGAATCGGTATTTAAAGACCGCCCAGTGATCGGATTGGATTCCACCGATATCATCTGGGGTCTGGGAAGTTTTCATTGTCTGAGTCAGCAGGAGCCGGAGGTATAGAATGTCACTTTTTTCCCAACAGGATCTTCATGACATCGAGGCGGCGGTTCAGGCGGCCGAAAAAAAATCGTCGGGTGAAATTGTCCCGTATTTCGTCGATGCCTCTGCCGACTATCCCGAGGTATTCTGGAAGTTGCTCACTTATCTGAACTCCACCTGGACGGTGGCCGCCCTGGCCTGGTTCGAATACGGAAATTACTGGTACGATCTGGGTATTCTCGAAGTCATTCTGATCGGACTGACCATTGGTGTGCTATCCACCTTGTTACTGGTTAGAATTCCCTTCGTTATCCGGTTGCTTGCCGATCGCGATTCAGTAGACCGGGCGGTGACTTCACGGGCGGCCGAGGCTTTTCTTTCGGAAGAGGTTTTTAGAACCCGTGACCGGTCGGGCATTCTCATTTTTATTTCAGAACTGGAACACCGTGTGCTCATTGTCGGTGATTCCGGAATCAATGCCAAGGTAAAGGCGGGAACGTGGGATTCACTGGTTACCGACCTGATTGCATCGATCCGGCAGAAAAAAGCCGCGGCTGGATTAATTGCGGCTATTGATCAGTGTGGCACTGTTCTGAAAGAGGCAGGTGTCACCCGGCGTGATGATGACACCGATGAACTCGGAAATACGCTTAGGAAAGGGTGACACAAAAGACAGAATTCAGAATTCAGAATTCAGAATGACTCCCTCTCCGCCGGATAGGGAAGGGGAGAGGGTCTATTGGCCGGTTTTGAAGGAAAATCCGGGCACATTACCTCAGTTTTCATTTCGGCGCTGTGAGTCCGGCACTGACGGCAAGGCCGGATTCTCGTATTCAGGTAATTTATTTAACTGGCTCTCTGGAAATACAGAGATCCCGATTTTCCTCGGGATGACAAAGTGTGCGTGGTTTTTCCAATCACCCAACACTTATTTCTGTTTTCTTTTAACTTTTATCAGAAAAAACCCTTGGCCCTTCGACCGGTCATTGAGCCTGAAGTTTATCCCGATGAAGTCGGGGAAATGCAGGGTCCGGGTTTTTTGGATTTCCGTTCACAGATTTATGTTCAATTGTAATTGTGTTTTCTTTTAAC
The DNA here is from genome assembly GCA_013360915.1 of Bacteroidota bacterium. Lineage (NCBI taxonomy): Bacteria > Pseudomonadati > Bacteroidota > Bacteroidota bacterium. The sequence continues at coordinate 11,178 of JABWAT010000026.1, read as the reverse complement.
TTTTAACCCGTAACTCTTAACTAAAAAAATGGCTTTAAAAATCGGAATCGTCGGACTTCCCAATGTGGGAAAATCTACCTTGTTTAATGCAATCACAGCAGCCGGTGCGCAGGCTGCCAATTTCCCATTCTGTACCATCGAACCGAATACCGGTGTGGTCGATGTTCCCGATGACCGTTTGTGGCGTCTGAAGGAAATCACCGGAACCCATACGGTTATTCCTGCTGCAGTGGAATTTGTTGATATCGCCGGACTGGTAAAGGGCGCATCAAAAGGGGAAGGACTTGGCAATCAGTTTCTGTCTAACATCCGGGAATGTGATGCCATTCTGCATGTCGTCCGTTGCTTTGATGATGAAAACGTGGTGCATGTCGATGGATCGGTGAATCCGAAACGCGACATTGAGGTCATCGAGTTGGAACTGATTTTCAAGGACATGGAAACGCTGGAAAAGAAAATTCAGCGCGTCAGTAAAGGCATGAAATCGGGAGATAAAAAGGCGAAAGAGGATACTGATCTTCTTATGGCCTTAAATGAGCATCTGACTCAGGGAAAACCCGTCCGGACGTTCCCGGCCACACCCGAGCAGAAGGAAGTTTTTTCAGACTGCTTTTTCCTGACGGATAAGCGTGTGCTTTACGTGGCCAACGTGGCCGAAAAGGACATCCTGACCGGCAATCACTATGTGAAGGAAGTTCAGGCCATTGCAGATGAAGAGGGTGCACGGTTGGTGATTATTTCTGCAGCCATCGAAGCCGAGATTGCTGAATTACCGATTGCAGAACGTCATGATTTCCTGGCAGGTCTCGGGTTATCCCGCTCTGGCCTCGATCAGATCATCACCATCGGATTCGATATGCTGGGTCTCATGACCTATTTCACTGCGGGCGTGAAGGAAGTCCGTGCGTGGACGATTCATAAAGGAGACAAGGCCCCTCAGGCAGCCGGTGTGATTCACACCGATTTTGAAAAAGGATTTATCCGGGCCGAGGTGATGAAATATGAGGATCTTACCCGCCTCGGATCGGAACAGGCCGTGAAGGAAGCTGGCTTGCTCCGCGTGGAAGGAAAAGACTACGTGGTTCAGGATGGTGACGTGATGCATTTCAGATTTAATGTTTAAAATGCAGGGAGCGGAATTCCGGATTTCTCCCTCTCTGCCGGAGAGGGAGAACCTTTTGACGGCTTTGGTTTTTCTAATAACCAGTCACTGGTATTTTCTCGTCACTCGTCACGCGTGACCCGTCACCGGAAAAACCCGACCATCTCGATATCCGTCAGAGCCGGACTTTCAGAACCTCATCCTTGTGGCTTCGAGCGCCTCAGCCACCGGATTCGGCACTCGGGGTCCGGGTTTTTCCAATCCCCAATCCCCAATCACCACTCTCTTATTTTCCGAATAAACCAATTTGCGGATCGGCTTCCGGTTCGTCCGATTCTTCTCCTGATTCGGGGGTGGTGGTAACCGGCTCATCGAGTTCATGAACGTCATCCATGGCTGTGAGTAATTTCACCGATTTAACCGGGAAAGTGGTCAGACGGTTACCCAATGCCTTCCAGCCTTTCAGATCCATGAATTCGGAAAGATTTACTGTCTCGGTGACCGTTTCTTTGGTTTTGCCTTTGGCATATTCCACTTCAATGACCGGTTCCTGAACCAGCGAAACGGTGATGAGTTTCGACTTCTTATGGTCGCCGATGAATCCGAATCGTTTATCAAGCGTTTGTGTTTCGATGATAAACCGTTTAACGAAGTAATTTTCCTGTTCACCTTCGAAATACACGGCGTTAATTACCAGTTCCGGGTGATATTTCCTGATTAAAAGCACCTGATCGGGTTCATACCGGTTTGTCAGTTCATGACTGGTCTGTTCATAACTGCCATCCTTGTAAATCACCAGGATGGTGTCGTTGGTATTGAATGCCCCGACATACTGTCCACGCCCTTCGACGTTCAGCCTGCCGACCACTGCATCATAGAAAATTTTACGTGCGCCGAAACTGCTCGGTCCGACCGATTTGCGGGTGAGTTTTTTTACCGGCCAGCGGGTGAGAATATTTCCCATGGACTGACGGCCTTTGATGGCCAGTTCACCGAAATCGAAATCGAAGGTTTTAATCTTTGCATTGCAATTGGGCGACAGATTAATGGTGACCACTTCAGATTCGCCATTGGGGTTGCTGGTCAGATATAAGATCCGCGAACCCTTTCCGCCTTTGGTCAGGTCGTAGTCCTTGTCGCGGGTAATGGCAGTGACGGCAAACCGTTTGGCATAGGAAATTCCAGTCGGACCGTCTGCATACACCACATTGTAAATGCGGCGTTCATCGTTCTTTTTCCAGACATCCACATGAATGATGTCCTTGCCGATGAATTTTTTCTCTTCAATCCGGGTCACCATCATGCTGCCGCTTTTCAGAAAAACGATGATGTCATCAATATCGGAACAGTCGCAGATGTACTCATCCTTTTTCAGTCCGTAACCGATAAATCCATCGGCCCGGTTGACGTACAATTTCTGATTGGCAATGACCACCGACCGGGCTGCAATGGTGTCGAACGTACGGATTTCCGTTTTCCGTTCGCGGCCGGTTCCGTATTTTTTCAGAATTCCTTTGAAATAGTCGATGGTGTATTCGACCAGATGAGCCAGGTGGTGATTCACCTGTTTTATATCGGCATCGAGTTGTTTCAATTCCTCGTCTGCCTTAAAGGAATCATATTTGGAAATCCGTTTGATCTTGATTTCTGTCAGGCGGGTGATATCGTCACGGGTCACCTCGCGTTTCAGTTTTTTCTTGAACGGATCGAGGCCTTTATCGATGGTATCGAGTACCGATTCCCATGTTTCGCATTCTTCAATATCGCGGTAAATGCGGTTCTCGATAAAGATTTTTTCGAGCGAGGAAAAATGCCATTGTTCCATGAGGGCATTTCGTTTTTCTTCCAGCTCGGCTTTAAGCAGTTGAACGGTGTGTTCGGTGTTGTAATGCAGAATATCGGTCACACCGAGGAAAACCGGTTTTTCTTCGATGATGACACAGGCGTTGGGTGATTCTGAAATTTCGCAATCGGTAAACGCGTACAACGCATCCACGGTCACATCGGGCGAGACACCGGGGGCCAGTTCCACCACAATTTCAATGTCTTTGGCGGTGTTATCAATCACCCGTTTGATTTTGATTTTGCCTTTGTCATTCGCCTTCAGAATGGATTCAATCAGGCTGGTGGTGGTGACCCCGTAAGGAATTTCACGGATCACCAGCGTTTTCTTATCCTGCTCCTCAATTTTTGCGCGGATTCTGACCTTGCCACCCTTCTTTCCATCGTTGTAGGCCGACACGTCAATCATTCCACCCGTCTGGAAGTCGGGGAAAATAACCGGTTCCTTGCCTTCGAGAATGTGAATGCTGGCATTGATCAGTTCGCAGAAATTGTGCGGCAGAATTTTGGTGGAAAGACCAACTGCAATTCCTTCAACACCCTGAGCCAGCAGCAGCGGAAATTTAACAGGAAACGCAACCGGTTCACGCCGGCGGCCATCATAGCTGAGTTGCCAGTCGGTGGTTTTTTCGTGGAACAGGACTTCCAGTGCAAATTTGGAAAGACGTGCCTCGATGTAACGGGCAGCAGCCGCCGAATCGCCGGTTCGCGGATCGCCCCAGTTTCCCTGTGTATCGATCAGTAAATCCTTCTGCCCCAGATTAACCAGAGCAGCTGTGATGGACTGATCGCCGTGGGGGTGAAACATCATGGTCTGGCCGATGATGTTGGCGACTTTATGATAGCGGCCATCTTCCATTTCACGCATGGCATGCAGAATCCGCCGCTGAACCGGTTTCAGTCCATCGGTGATGGCAGGGACTGCGCGGTCCAGGATCACATAACTGGCGTAATCGAGCCACCAGCTATCGAACATGCCACGTACACTGTTCACATGACCCGGTTCATGCAAACCGGGTGTGGTTCCATTCGACTCAGACGAGCTCATGTTCAGCCAGATCCTTTTCTACGCGAAGATTGTCAATGATGTAATTGCGCCTCTCGGGCGTGTTGGTTCCCATGTAAAATTCGAGAAGATTTTTAATGGTGGTTTCCTTCGAAAGAACCACCGGCTGCAGGCGGATGTTTTCACCAATAAATCCGGCAAATTCATCGGGTGAAATTTCTCCCAATCCTTTAAACCGTGTGATTTCCACACCTTTTCCCAGCGCCGCCATCGCCTTCTGCTTTTCTTCTTCATTGTAACAGTAGCGGGTCTCCTTTTTCGTCCGGACGCGGAAAAGAGGCGTTTCGAGAATGTACAGATGTCCGTTCCGAACCAGATCGGGAAAGAACTGAAGGAAAAACGTCAGCAGGATCATGCGGATGTGCTTGCCATCCTCATCGGCATCGGTGGCCAGAACGACCTGATTGTACCGCAGATATTCAATGCCATCCTCGATATTCAGCGCATGCTGCAACAGGTTCAGTTCTTCATTTTCATAGACATATTTTTTCGTCATGCCGAAACAGTTCATCGGTTTACCGCGCAGACTGAAAACGGCTTGTGTTTCCACGTTCCGCGATTTGGTGATGGATCCGCTGGCCGAATCTCCCTCGGTGATGAAAATGGTGGAATTGTATTTCCGCTCGTCCTTGCCTTCGTTCAGGTGGAACCGGCAATCGCGCAGATTTTTATTATGCAGGTTGGCCTTTTTTGCCCGTTCATTGGCCAGTTTTTTGATCCCGGCAATTTCCTTCCGTTCCTTTTCGGATTGAACAATGCGGTCGAGCAGCGCCTGGGCAACATCTGAATGCCGGTGCAGGTAATCGTCGAGTGCTTTTTTGAGGAAATCGGTGATGTAACCCCGGATGGTCGGACCGTCGGGATACAGATTGGAGGAGCCGAGTTTGGTTTTGGTCTGAGATTCGAACACGGGTTCCTGAACCCGGATGCTGATGGCAGCCGAAATGGAGGCACGGATGTCGGAGGGATCAAATTCCTTCTTATAAAATTCGCGGATGGTTTTAACCACTGCTTCCCGGAAGGCGGCCAGATGGGTTCCTCCCTGGGTGGTAAACTGACCGTTGACGAAAGAGTAATACTCCTCGCCATACTGATTGCCATGCGTCATGGCCACTTCAATGTCTTCGCCCCGCAGGTGAATAATCGGGTAGCGGATGGTTTCCTGGTTCACTTTCCGGCCCAGCAGATCGAGCAACCCATTCTGCGAGACAATTTTCTGTCCGTTAAACAGAATGGTCAGTCCGGCGTTCAGGAACGCATAATTCCAGAGCATTTCCTCGAGAAATTCGGCGCGGAAAAGGAAGTTTTTAAATATGGTGCCATCCGGGGTGAAGTGGACGAGGGTTCCGTTCCGCTCATCCGATGCCGCTTCACGGTGATCTTTGCGGATGACTCCCTGATCGAACTCGGCCACTTTCGTCCGTCCGTCGCGGACCGACTGAACAAGAAACGCCGAGCTGAGTGCATTCACTGCCTTGGTTCCCACACCATTCAGACCGACCGATTTTTTAAACGCCTGTGAATCGTACTTACCGCCCGTGTTAATCCGGCTGACGCAGTCGATGACCTTTCCCAGCGGAATGCCCCGGCCAAAGTCCCGGATTCTGACTGAGGTATCGGTTACCTTCACTTCGATGGTTTTTCCGAAACCCATGACGTGTTCATCGATGGCATTGTCCATGATTTCTTTAAACAGGACGTAAATGCCATCATCGGGGGCCGACCCATCGCCGAGTTTGCCAATGTACATGCCGGGACGAAGGCGGATATGCTCCCGCCAATCCAGCGATTTTATGCTGTCTTCCGTGTAAGCTGCAGCGCTCATGTAAATCCTTCCAGATACCGGTGTGTTGGGTGGTCTGTGAGTGGGGGAAGGGGACCAGACCCGTTACCAGTTACGATTGATGGACCGAATATACTAAAAAATACAGAAATTAAATACAGTAGTTTTGGCCGGTAAGCGGGTTGATTTGCGTGCCGTCACCCGGATGCTTGTTGCATTTTCGGGGAAAACACGGCACCTTTTCGGAATGAAACCCGACCGGTCCCACGACGAGCAGATTCCGTTCTTTCAGGAGATAAATGATTTCCTGGCCGCCATCCCTTCCCCCTACCGGACGGCGGATCCGCTGGTGTACTGTCTGCGGGTGCGTCCGGATGACACCGGTATGAACAATTACATGGCCCCTTTCCGCAAGGGATTTTACTTCATGGGCCTGGTTACCAATGCCGGTTCCACCCGGATCACGTATGATTCCACCGATGTTACCCGGCTGGATTCCTTTCTGGTTTTTCAGGCGCCGGGTCATATTTACAGTTTTTACCGGGATTCCTCGGCCGAGGGATTTCTGATCTATTTCAAACGGGAGCTGTTTTCTTTTTATAAACCTGACCTGGATGAGGAGTTTCCCTTTTTTGACATCCGTCATACCAATTTTTTCCGGATCAGTCAGGCACGTTACCAGGAACTCAGGCCCTGGTTCGAGTTGGTTTTCAGTCAGACAGATCACCCCTCCACTCAGACGCAGATGAAAACGGCCCTTGCCATTCTGCTGTCCCTGGTTCAGTTAAAGGAAGCCGTCAAAGCCATGTCAGATTGGGAACAGGGCTTTTCGACCCCGCAACGGCTGCTGCTGCAGAAGTACATCCGGCTGGTGGATCATTATTACCTCGAAAAGCGGACGGTTGAAGAGTATGCCAGTCTGCTGGCGGTCACGCCCAATCATCTGTCACAGGCGGTGAAGGATGCCTCGGGTAAAAGAGCCCTGTCGGTCATTGCCGAACGGGTGCTTAAGGAAGCACAATCCCTTATCCGGTTTACTCCGTATGACATGGCTGAAATTGCCTGGAGGCTGAACTTTTCCGATCCGGCTCATTTTGGCAAGTTTTTCAAGAAACATACCGGACTCACTCCGCTGGAATATCGCAGCCAGTTTAAGAAATGACCAGTTAAACCCACTTTTGTCCTATCAGAGGCAACGGGAATTGCCGGACCTTTGTATCAGACACAAAACAAAGGAGCAAGTCTATGAACATCGCCATTTTCGGAACCGGAACGGTTGGTCAAACCTTCGCCACCCGCCTGAAATCACTGGGTCACTCCGTCATGATCGGAACAAGATCGGTCAGTGAAACCCTGGCCCGTCAGGAAAAGGATGGATATGGAAATCCGCCTTTCTCGGTCTGGATTCAATCCAACAAAGAGGTGAAAGTCGGAACGTTTGCCGAGGCAGCGGCCTTCGGTGAACTGATTATCAATGCCACCTTGGGAGCCGTGTCGGTGCAGGCGTTGCAGTCTGCCGGTCCGGCTATTGAGGGCAAGGTGATTATGGATGTCTCCAATCCGCTCGATTTCAGCAAGGGGATGCCCCCTTCTCTGGTTCCTGCCCTGTCGAACACCTGGTCACTGGGTGAAGAGTTGCAGAAGACCTTTCCGAAAAGTCACGTTGTCAAAACCCTGAACACCATGTGGTGTGGTCTGATGGTCAATCCGGCCATGATCGGGGGTGGCAATCACACCAATTTTATTTGTGGCAATTCGGCAGAAGCCAAGGAAACGGTGAAAAAACTCCTTGCAGAATTCGGATGGTCATCTGCCTCGATCCTCGATCTGGGTGATATCTCTTCTTCCCGGGGAACCGAGGCCATTCTGCCGGTTTGGCTGCGTATCTGGATGGCCACTCAAAACGGTGCTTTTAACCTGAAAGTGGTTTCCTGAGAGACCGATTGCTGGTCTGATCGGATTGTGAAACCGGGGCTTTGTAAAAGGTCCCGGTTTTCTCATTTTAAGCGGAAAGGGAGTTGGTAAGGGCCCTCTGGCCGGACCGAAACGCTATCCTGTCCTTTTGTCACACGATCTGCCGAAAGCGGTCGGAAAATTTTTGGTAAGGATTTTGCTGAGATTGGCGCCACCGGCTCAGACCAGTGGGGAAAGTCCCTTCCGGCCCGGTCCGGCAACCTGAATAAAGGAACACTGCATGGAAGATCAGCACAATCCGTCCTCACGGTCCCTGCCGATTCTGCCGCTGCGCAACACGGTGATTTTTCCGGGAGTGATTATTCCCATCACCATCGGCCGCAGCAAGTCTCAGCGACTCATCGAAGACATACTTAAAAAAGACAAGACACTGGGAGTCGTCGCCCAGAAAGATGCAAAAATCGAAGAACCCGACACCAATGACCTGTACCGGGTCGGCACCGTGGTTCATGTGATGAAATTGTTAAAACTGCCCGATGGCTCCCAGTCGGTGGTCATTCAGGGACATGACCGTTTTCAGATTCAGAATTACACCGATACCGAGCCTTTCTTCCGGGCGGATGTGAACCTGCTCGAAGAAGAAATGGTGCCGGTGGCTGAGGCCGATGCGCTGATTCTGACCCTGAAAAACCTGGCCAATCAACTGGTAGATCTGAATCCGAATATTCCCAATGAAGTAAAGATTGCCATTGAGAACATCGATTCTCTGAAACCGCTGTTGTACTTCATTGCATCGAATCTGCCAGCCACCCAGAATCTGAAACAGGAATTGCTCGAAACCGGAAAGGTTCGCGATCTGGCCGAGAAAATCATGGTTCAGATTCAGCTTGAACTTTCCACACTGGAACTCAGCTCTGAAATTCACCAGAAGGTGAAAACAGACATGGAGAAAACCCAGCGTGAATTTTATCTGCGTCAGCAATTAAAGGCCATTCAGCAGGAACTGGGAGAGGGTGACAATGCCGATGCTGATATTGATGAATTGAAACGTCGTGCCCGCGAGAAAAAATGGCCGGCTGAAATACAGGAAGTGTTCGATCACGAAATCAGGAAACTGGCCCGGCAGAATCCGGCTGCAGCCGATTACGGCGTGACCCGCAATTACATAGATTGGTTGCTTGATCTGCCCTGGGATGATTATACCGCCGATGTGCTCGACCTGAAAAAGGCCGAAAAAATTCTGAATGATGATCATTACGATCTGGAAAAAGTAAAGAAGCGGATTCTGGAATATCTGGCGGTCCTGAAACTGAAGAAGGACATGAAGGGTCCGATTTTGTGCTTCTATGGACCTCCCGGCGTGGGAAAAACCTCCCTCGGCCAGTCGATTGCCCGTGCTTTGGGCCGGCATTTTGTTCGGATATCACTCGGTGGAGTACGTGATGAAGCCGAGATTCGCGGTCACCGCCGGACCTATGTGGGTGCCCTTCCGGGCCGGATTATTCAGGGCATGAAAAAGGCAAAATCCTCCAATCCCGTGTTTATGCTCGATGAAGTGGATAAACTGGGAATGGATTTCCGGGGTGATCCCTCGTCGGCGTTGCTCGAGGTGCTCGATCCGGAACAGAATCACTCCTTCAGTGATCACTATCTTGAAGTGCCATATGACCTGAGCAAAGTGATTTTTATTGCGACGGCCAATTCACTCGATACCATTCCCGGACCGTTGCGCGACCGGATGGAAATTATTGAACTCTCAAGCTACACCGAGCCCGACAAATTGCAGATCGCCCGTCAGTACCTCATCCCGCGTCAGGTGAAGGAACATGGATTGAAGGAGGGCGATGTAACCATCGGCGATGATACCCTGCGGAAACTGATCGAGTCATATACCCGTGAAGCAGGCGTTCGCAGTCTGGAACGGCAGATCGGAGCCGTTTGCCGGCATGTGGCCAAGGACAAGGCCACCGGAAAGCGGTCGAAGAAAGACATCCGTCCCGACCATCTGGAATCGATTCTCGGACCCGAAAAGTTTTTCAGCGATGTGGCCGAGCAAACCACCATGCCGGGCGTTGCCACCGGAATGGCCTGGACACCGGTTGGTGGTGACATCCTTTTTATCGAAGCCAATGTCATGGCCGGATCGGGTAAACTCACACTGACCGGACAGTTAGGCGATGTGATGAAGGAATCGGTACAGGCTGCCATGACGTTTGTGAAAGCCCATGCAGCCGACCTGAATCTGAATCCCCGGTTTTTCACCGAACTGGATCTGCATATTCACGTGCCGGCGGGTGCCATTCCGAAAGACGGACCTTCGGCTGGTGTGGCCATGCTGAGTGCCATTACGTCCATTTTCACTCAGCGGAAAATACGGTCCGGATTAAGTATGACGGGTGAAATCACCTTGCGCGGACTGGTGTTACCGGTGGGCGGAATCAAGGAAAAGGTGCTCGCAGCCAAGCGGGCCGGGATCACCGAAATCATCCTTCCCGAACGGAATAGGAAGGATGTGAAGGATCTGTCGAAAGAGGCGCTTTCCGGACTGAAGATCCACTTCGTGAAAAAGATGATGGATGTTCTCGATCTGGCGCTGGAGAAGAAGCCGGTGAGGAACCCTGAAAGCCTTCTGCGGTCCGTTCCTGCGGAATCCACCCATTCCTGATGGATGAGCGATTACTCAGGCAGATTTGCAGTCTGGTCACCTTCGCGAACGGATTTTGACAGGAAGGGCTGCACGGCCTGCCTGTTTATACGGTTTCTTGTAAGTGGGTGAGACTTCCCCATACCGAAAGTCCGGCTTCTGGCCGGACTTTCGCGTTTTAGGACGTGGTTACGGAACCACAGTGACGATGGTTGGGCAGGTGCTGAATGTGGTGGCACTTCAGGGTTGATACGGTTTTGGGGTCCAGGAAAAAACATACCCACCCGCAAATCAAAAAGCATTGTATTTGTTTTTCTGTCTTTTCCGACATCGGCCGCCCGGCGCACTCGTGAGCGTAGATCCAGGGACTCCGGGAGGAGTCCAACCATGAGTAGCCCCGGGTGTCTCCGTCGTTTGCCGGATTTACAAAACCCGGGGTAAAGGAAGTATAAAGAATTTAGCGGTATTGCGACCCTGACGGGGTCGAACTAAGTTAGAATTTTGTTGTTTGTTTTATAGTGACTTTTTGAAAAAGTCACCAAAAATTGTTGGCATCGAAACGCACGATCGCCCCCATCCCGCTTACCAGATATTTTGATGCGCAGGGCGTTGAGATGACAGAAAGCCCTTCTTGATTCACAAAATATCTGAAAGCTGCGATCCTTGCCGCCCACACCGCTCGCCGATGCCAACTTTCCTCCCGCGAATAAAAAAGTATTGTGTTTTAATTTGCCGACATCGGCCAGCCGACGACGTGAGAAACGGAAGGCCGTCAGAAACGATTGCTGTCTGAGTCCCGATTCATCGGGACGAGTTCAATCGTTTTA
>JABWAT010000025.1 GCA_013360915.1 Bacteroidota bacterium | reverse complement strand
TTCCCATCCTGTTTTAGAGTCGATGTATTGTATCCCCTCGCTTAAATTGGTCATTCCACCAAAAAAATAACCAATATCATCGAGGACCGTGTTGTTACCGTCCATAAAATAATCAAAACGACCTTTTGACCATTTCATTGAACCAAACCCCACGCTGGTTGTAAACTCACGAGTTCTTCCTGACAACTCATACATACCATATGAAGAATAAGTTGAACTTGCTATCAACCCCAGAGTCCCAGAACCGATAAAATCCATCGCTTCTATTTCAGTTCCTATAAAACCACTGGCCCCACCCATAGCTGCTCCAAGAAAAGTATAACCAGCCAAGTCCCATCCTTTTTTGCCAGCTTCTTTCCCAATTTCGTGTCCTTGAAATGCCCCATTAGCAATCGCCACAGCCATCCAGAACCATTCCCCATTCGGATCAGTAAAACTAACCGGGTTATTGCCGCAATAGTTATAGAACGACGGCGTTTGCCCCAGGATAGTGTTTTCATGTTGCAAAAATAGTGGCTACCGACCACCTGCCCATAAAAAGGCACCCATCGGGCACGGATCCCCTCCCACACCTCCCTTTCCCTTTTCCCTGCCGCTTCTGTATCTTGCCGGCTTTCAACCAAACCATGAAAAAGGACCATCCATGCAAGCCTTCCTGACCAGTCTCGGGCTGTCGGATGCCAATCCGGGATCGTGTACCGGTATCCACTGGCAGACCGCCCCCACCAATCCGTCCTATCCGGTTCATTCACCGGTCGATGGAGCGCTTATCGGCACGGTAATCAAAGCCAGCGCTGCCGATTATGATCATGTCATGAAAACCGCCGAAGCCGCTTTCGCGGTCTGGCGGACCCTTCCCGCTCCCCGCCGAGGTGAGATCGTCCGGCAGATCGGCAACGTCTTACGCGAGCACAAGAAACCCCTCGGGCAACTGGTTTCCTATGAAATGGGAAAATCCTTGCAGGAAGGAATGGGCGAAGTTCAGGAAATGATCGATATCTGTGACTTTGCCGTGGGACTCTCGCGTCAGTTATATGGACTCACCATCGCGTCGGAACGGCCGAACCACCGGATGATGGAAACCTGGCAGCCACTCGGTATCGTCGGGGTCATCACTTCCTTTAACTTTCCCGTGGCTGTCTGGGCCTGGAACACCATGATTGCGGCTGTTTGCGGCGATGTGACCATCTGGAAACCTTCGCACAAAACGCCCCTGTCGGCCATTGCCACCATGAAACTTATCCGTCCGGTCTTAGAGGCCAATCAGGTTCCTGAAGGTGTTTTCGGACTGCTGATCGGTGATACCCGTGACATTTCCCAGCGGCTGACCGAAGACCACCGGGTTCCGCTGATTTCGGCTACCGGCTCCACCCGCATGGGGAAACTGGTTGGAAAAGCCTGCGCAGACCGGTTTGCGCGCACCATTCTGGAACTCGGCGGAAACAATGCTATCATCGTTTCTCCCGAAGCCGATCTGAAACTGGCACTTCCCGCCATCGTGTTTGGCGCGGTCGGAACGGCCGGCCAGCGTTGCACCACCACCCGCCGCCTGATTGTTCACGACTCGATTTACGACAAAGTGAAGCAAATCCTGCTGAATGCCTACCAGACCCTGAAAATCGGGAATCCGCTCGATGAGAAGAACCATGTGGGTCCGCTTATCGATAAGGACGCAGTCAACACCATGCAGCATGCCCTCGTCTCGCTGAAGGCACAGGGCGGTACCGTCCTTTATGGAGGTGAGGTGCTCTCGGGTCCGGGTTACGAAACCGGCACCTATGTGCGCCCGGCCATCTGCGAAGCCAGAAACGACATGGCCATCGTACAGGAAGAAACCTTTGCACCCATCCTGTATCTGATCCGTTACTCGACCATTGAAGAAGCCATCCGTTACCAGAACGGCGTTCAGCAGGGACTTTCCTCTGCCATTTTCACCAATTCCATGCGTGAAATGGAGTTGTTCCTGTCTCCGGCCGGCTCCGATTGCGGAATCGCCAATGTGAACATCGGCACCTCGGGCGCCGAGATCGGTGGCGCTTTCGGCGGGGAAAAGGAAACCGGCGGCGGCCGGGAATCGGGCAGCGACTCCTGGAAAGTTTACATGCGCCGCCAGACCGTCACCATCAACTATGGAACCACCATTCCGCTGGCACAGGGAATCCGTTTCGACCTGTAAGAGATGATTTGAATGAAAACCGGCCAGTCTCACTGGCTGGTTTTCTAATCCTTCTCTAATCTTTTTACAACAAAAGAATGCCGAGATTGCTGAATCACTTTCAGGAGGTCTCGGTATGACTGGCGATCTCTCCTTTGACGCCTTCCTGTTCGGCATTATCAGTGCCATCTCCCTGCCGCTCGGCGCCATGACCATTCTCATCTGGAAACCTTCCGATCGCTGGATTTCCGGTATGATGGCTTTTGGCGGCGGTGCTCTGCTGGCTGCGCTGACCCTCGATCTGGTGGGTGCTGCGCTCAACAGAGGGCACTTTTATCCGTTGGCAGGCGGTTGCATTCTCGGAGGCCTGTTCTATGTGGGTCTGAATGCCCTCGTTAACTCCAAAGGTGGATTTCTGCGTAAAGCGGCCACCACACTGAAGTTTGTCCGGAAACAGAAACTGGACAATTACCGCAAACTGGCTTCACGGCTGTCGACCATCCCGATTTTTCATTCCCTTCCGCCTGATCAGGTGGATTCTCTGTTACCTCATATTGTTGAACGTCAGTTTCCATCGGGGACCACGATTCTCCGGCAGGGCGAACCCGGCGACAGCATGTACATCATCCTGAGCGGATCGGTTGACATCATCAACGTCAAGGAAAACCAGAAGAAACTGGCCACACTGGGGCAGCATGATGTATTGGGTGAAATGGCCCTGCTGACTGGTGCACCACGGACGGCCACTGCCATTGCCACCACCGATGTACAGGTCTGGATGATTCTGAAAGAGCATTTTGACCAGATGATCAGCCGGTCCGATTCACTGCAGCAAGCCTTCGAGCAAATGGTTTCCACACGCCTGAACGACCTGAAAGAGCGGCGGCAGATCAGTGAAGCAGCGGCCACAGAATGGGCCGGATCCATGATAAAAAAGGTCAGATCCCACACCCTTCATCTGACCGATCAGGATGTGCACAATGCAGCGAAAGAACATGGCGGCGCCCCGCTTGCCATCTGGCTGGGAATCCTTTTGGATGGAATACCCGAATCACTGGTCATCGGCTCAAGCATCCTGCATACTTCCATCAGTTTTTCACTGCTTGCCGGATTGTTTCTTTCAAACTATCCTGAAGCCCTGTCCAGTTCGGCCGGCATGAAACACCACGGCTACCACTTTAACCGGATATTCTGGATGTGGATGTCCCTTTGCATCATCACCGGTTTTGGTGCCTATTTCGGAAACATATTCTTTGTGGAAGCTCCGCATTCCCTGTTTGCCCTGATTGAAGGAATTGCGGCCGGGGCCATGCTGACCATGATCGCCGAAACCATGTTACCCGAAGCATTCGAAAAAGGCGGTCCGATCACCGGCCTGTCGACCCTGTTCGGATTTCTGGCTGCCATTTTCTTTAAAACACTCGAATAAACCATTCCGTGCAGGCTGCCGGAAGGAGTCTGCATGGGACCTTCCCGTTAACTGTCTTTAATGAACCGGATTACCCGATCCGGTTTCCCGATTTTTTCTTGCTTGGAGTGACTCCTGTTAGTATCATTCCACCTGCTCTTTCAAGATTTTTTCTAAATTAGGAGGTATGAATGGCTGATCTGTTCCTGAATAACTTCATGGGGCACTCTCCCCGTTGGTATAAACTGACCATCCTTGGCTTTCTGGTGATCAATCCGTTTCTGTTGTTGCTGATTGGTCCGTTCGCCACCGGCTGGGTGATTCTGCTCCAGTTCATCTTTACCCTGGCCATGGCACTGAAATGCTATCCCCTTCTGCCAGGAGGACTCATTGCTCTGGAAACTGCCTTTATCGGCATGGTATCCCCCGAGGTGATCTATGCAGAAACAAAGACCAACTTCCCGGTGATCCTGCTGCTGATGTTCATGGTGGCCGGTATCTACTTTATGAAGGACTTTCTGGCGTGGCTGTTCACCAAAATCCTGTTCTCAACCCGAAGTAAAATTCTGCTCTCGGTGATGTTTTGTTTTGCGGGAGCCTTTCTGTCTGCCTGGCTCGATGCCCTGACGGTAATCGCCGTGATTATTGCGGTTTCGGTGGCTTTCTATCAAATCTATAACAATGCCTCCTACCATGAACGGGTTCCGGGCAACATGGATGACACCGCCCGTGAAAGCATCGGGAAGGAAGATCTGGAAAACTACAAGGGATTTCTGAGGAATCTGCTCATGCACGCTGCGGTGGGAACGGCCCTTGGCGGGGTTTCCACGCTGGTTGGTGAGCCTCAGAATCTGCTCATCGGATCGATTATGGGCTGGAGTTTCCAGGACTTTTTCCTCAAAATGGCCCATGTTTCCATGCCGGTTCTGGCGGCCGGACTGCTCACCTGCGTTCTGGTTGAGGCGTTGAAAATTTCCGGATTCGGGTATCAGTTGCCCGAGCGGGTTCGTGAAGTGATTAAAAAATTTGCGGATGAACAGGATGCCAAACGAACCTCTGCAGAAAAACTGAACCTGTGGCTGATGGGGGCCGGAGCCGTCTGGCTGGTGGTGGCACTCGGACTTCACATTGCAGAAGTGGGACTGATTGGTCTGTCGGTCATCATTTTCCTCACCACCATGACAGGAAAAAGCGAAGAACATCAGATCGGAAAGGCTTTTGAGGAAGCACTTCCTTTTACAGCTCTTCTGGTGGTTTTCTTTGCCGTGGTTGGGATGATCCATCAGCAGCATCTGTTCGATCCAATCAGCAATTGGGCCCTCAGCTTTTCGGGTGAGGCTCAGATGGATGCGTTTTTCATTGCTTCAGCCATTCTTTCCGCCATCAGTGACAACGTCTTTGTTGCCACCATTTACATTTCGGAAGCTCAGACCGCTTTTACCAGCGGAATCATAGACCGGGCCCAGTTCGACAACCTGGCCATCGCCATCAATGTGGGAACCAACATTCCTTCAGTGGCCACTCCGAACGGTCAGGCCGCCTTTTTGTTTCTGCTGACCTCGGCCATTGCCGGCCGTATTCATCTTTCTTATCTGGAAATGATTAAACTGGCTTTGCCCTATACCATCGTTCTTTCTGTGGTTGCCTACCTCTTTATCTGATTCATATACCAGAATCCTGACACGGGTCAGGATTCCGGTACCTTAAACCACAAATACCTTGCTATCATCCCGACGCAAGTCGGGATCCCGTTCTATTCATTTCCGGACCCCTGTGAAAATCAGACATAAATCTGCTATATTGGGGCTTCACTTTTCCTGAAGGGGCTTTGGTATGAGTAAGAACATCATGGCCATCATTGGTCTGTTCGCCATTTTTGTCATTTTCCTTGCAGTGGTCCTCACCGGTGTTTCCGAGGCCGGCCCGATTGTACTTGGAATCCGCGCTGAATTTCTGCTTTTTGCCCTCACCCTGATCGGGGTTGCCCTGTTCCATCACCACGTCTTTTATGTGGCCCTCATCGGGTTGGTTTCCATTCTCTCTCTCAAACTAATGTTTATCCCGGGTTTCGACCCTCTTCATCACCTGCTCGGAGATGCACCGATCCTCGATCAGCTTCTGGACAAACACAACCGCTCTGGCGAATGGCCAATTCTGTTAAATCTGCTTGGCCTGTTGCTCGGATTTGCCATTCTGGCCAAACATTTCGAGGAATCGAAGGTTCCTGCCATTCTTCCAAAAATACTTCCCGATGACTGGAAGGGTGGATTTGTTCTTTTAGTCTTCGTATTCATCATGTCCTCTTTCCTCGATAACATTGCAGCCGCCATGATTGGTGGTACAATGGCACTGGTTGTTTTCAAAAACAGGGTGGATATCGGATTTCTGGCAGCCATTGTTGCCGCCAGTAATGCCGGAGGGTCCGGATCTGTGGTTGGTGACACCACCACCACCATGATGTGGATCGATGGCGTTGCTGCCTCCGACGTACTTCACGCATACATTGCGGCTGTTCCTGCTCTTCTCTTCCTTGCCTGGTTCGCAGCAAAAAAGCAGCACACCTATCAGCCCATTGTAAAAGATGCCAACATATCTGAAAAAGTCGACATCAGGAAACTGATCGTGGTATTTGCCATCCTGATTGGTGCCATTCTGACCAACATTTACATGGACCTTCCGGCGGCCGGGGTCTGGATTGCCATCCTGTTGGGTGCACTGATCACCCACACCGATTGGGTGGAACTGAAGCATGCCTTTACCGGTTCACTCTTTCTGCTGATGCTGGTCATGTGTGCCTCGATGATGCCGGTAGATGAACTTCCACCTGCTTCGTGGTTTACCGCCTTTGCGCTCGGATTCATTTCTTCTGTTTTTGATAATATTCCTCTCACCAAGCTGGCATTGGATCAGGGTGGATATGACTGGGGAATGCTTGCTTATGCAGTTGGATATGGCGGATCGATGATCTGGTTTGGTTCCTCTGCCGGTGTGGCCATTTCGAACAAATTTCCGCAAGCCAAATCGGTCGCCGCCTGGATCAAACATGGTTGGTTTGTTGCTGCCGCATACGTCATTGGTTTCTTTATTCTCCTCTTCACTTATGGATGGCAACCCCATGCACCCCACAAGGATTATGGTGACAAACCGGCCGCAGAATCGGTTGAACATCATTGACTGAAACCGAGGTAACCACCCGGACTACCCGGATCGGTAACTGGATCATCACCCTCTCACCGGGCGATGTGCTGACTGTACCCACCGATCTGCTGATTTGCCCCTGCCGGCCGGGAGACCGCCACAACAGCGGTCTTCCCCGGCAGATCATGGCAAACGGCGGAAAGGATCTTGAGCGTGAAATCAACCGGAAAAAGGAGGATATCACGCCGTTCATCACAGGCAGTTACCGGTTGGCCATGCGCCGTATTGCTTCCATTTACCACTGGCAGCTCACCGATACCCGCCCTGAAACGGTGGCCATGGCGTTAAAAACCCTGCTGAATGCAGCCATCAGCGAAAAGGTTCAGGTTCTCTCGCTTCATTCATTGCAGGCTGCTTCCTATAAAATTCCTTACCGGCGACTCAGTTTTCAGCTGTTTACCGCCTTTCAGGACACGAAGGCACCAGAACCCATCAGGGTGCAGGTGACCGACTCGAACCCCTCTTTCCTTAATCAATTGGCCGAGGTGCTGAATGCAAAACCCTAAGCAAACCTTTACCTACGATTTTCCACGTCCGATGGTCACAGTTGATGTGGCCTTGTTTACCCACAAGGATTCACAGTGGCATGTGCTTCTCATCGAACGGAAAAATGAGCCTTTTAAATACCACTGGGCCCTGCCCGGCGGATTTATTGACATGGAAGAAACCCTGGAACAATCGGCCCTGCGTGAGCTGAAGGAAGAAACCGGAATTCATGATGTGGGGATCGAGCCTTTCTGGACGTATGGCGATCCCGGCAGAGATCCCCGCGGACGGGTGATCACAGTTTTATTCATCGGCCGCATCGATTGGGAACATGCAGAGGCCGAGACCCGGGCAGGTGATGATGCTGCCAATGCCCGGTGGTACCCGGTCAGCAAATTGCCGGTTCTGGCCTTTGATCACCAGGAAATCATTGACCATCTGCTCAGCGAATTTCCCTACACCGAAGACCATCTGTAAACCATGAACGGAATCCGCCAGTTTCTGGCTGGTATTCAACGAATTATCAAGTCCCTTCTGCAGGACCTGCCCGATGAGATTTATAAGGCCTCGATCGGGATCATGGTTCTCATTGTTGCAGGCGGAATCACTGTTCACCTGTTTGAGCTGACCAGCAATCCGGCTTTTATCAACTACACCGATTCCATCTGGTGGGCGATTGTGACCGTCACCACGACGGGTTATGGTGATATTACTCCCCAGACAGGGTGGGGTCGTTTGGTGGCCGGAGCCATGATGCTGGCAGGTATCGTGGTTATTTCCCTGCTGACAGCTTCCATTTCCTCAATTCTGGTCTCTAGAAAAATCCAAACACAACGGGGACTTATGACCATCAAGGCAAAAAACCACATTATCGTCTGCGGATATTACCAAACCCTTCCCCGGGTGATCCGTTCAATCGCTACGAACAGTCCGGGAACGCCGGTTGTGCTGCTGAATGACTATGAACAGGATGGCATCGATGTCATTCTTTCCGAATTTTCGAAAGCAGGTGTGCAGTTTGTCAGGGGCAATCAATTCTCTGAAGTCTTTCTGGAAAAGGCCCAGATAAAAACAGCACACGCTGTTCTGATTTTGCCCGATAAAAGTCACCACAAATCGGGGTCGCGGCTCGATGAAATGACCCTGATGACTGTCATGTCGGCCCGGCAGATGAATCCGGATGTTAAAATTTTTGCGCACGTATCGGACCCCGACCTGATTCAGCATCTGAAGCGGGCCGGCGTGGACGGATTTCTGCTCAGCGATGAATTCAGCGGTGAGATGATGGCATCCTTTATCCTCCAGCCGGGGACCACGCAAACGGTGAAGGCCATGCTTTCGCTCGATAAAAACAATCACCTGAAGACCCATGAGATTCCACGAACCCTGGTCGGTAAGACCTATGGGGATCTTCTGACACACTTTAAGGCCGAACACAATCTGCTTGTCATCGGATTTATGTCACAGGAAGCCGATCTGAATCTGGAATCCCTGCTCAGCAATGACATGTCGGCACTGGATCAGTTCATTCAGAAAAAATTCAGGGAGGCCGGATTTACAGAAGACAAGGCTGATCAGATACGTCTGAATCTGAATCCGACCCTGTCCTACGTCATAGAAGCCAATGACCTGGCTCTGGTCATCGGAGGTTGATATGCAGGCACGTTTAACCGTTGAAGATTTGCGGCAGATTCCCATGTTTCATGGACTGGATGACAGTAAACTGGAGAAACTGCTGGCCATTATTTCCTACGAAACCTATGAACCCGGCGTTAAACTGATTCTGGACGGAGAGTATGGCGATTGTGTCTATCTGCTGTTAAAAGGGGAAGTCGAAATCACCAAGATGATGACCATGTTACCCGCACAGGGATTTCAGGCTCCTGAAAAATCCCTGATCCGTCTGAATGGTTCCTTTAAACCCTTTATTGGTGAGCTGAGTCTGTTTGATGAGCAGGCCAAGCGGACAGCCACGGTTTCAACGCTGACCCATGTGCTGGTGGGAGTGATCAAGCGACACGATTTTCTGGTGCTGGCCGATCAGGATTCAGAAATCGGCTACCACGTGATGCTCAATATTGCCAGAACCATGGCCACCCGGTTACAGAAAGCGAATACAGACATTCTGAAACTGACGACCGCTTTCTCTCTGGCCATTACCCGGCGATAGCCCCTTTTACCATGAGCCTTCCCCCTTACTCCCCCGACCAGATGGCTGTTCATCTGGAAGCCATGAAGACCTTTCACCGTGAAAAGGTCCGGCATTCCTCTGAACGATCCAGAAAGAAAAAACTGGCTTCCATCAAACGGTGGCTCATCGATCATCAGGATGATCTGACCGAAGCAATTCAGGGCGATATTGGAATTCCCCGGACCGAAGGACTGCTGTTAAACATTCTTTCGACTGTTCAGGCCATCAATCATACCCGAAGACATCTGGCATCGTGGATGAAACCACAGCGGGTTGCCACTCCGCTGGTACAGCTTGGTGCTTCCGGGTGGGTGGTTCAGGAACCACGGGGCGTCTCTCTGATTATCAGCCCGTGGAATTTCCCGGTTTTACTGATGATTGAACCGCTGGTATCGGCCATTGCTGCCGGGAATTGCTGTATACTAAAACCTTCTGAACTTGCTCCCCGGACGTCGGAATTGCTGACCACCATGGCCGGCCATCTGTTCGATCCGCGCGAAGTGATGGTTGTTCAGGGGGGAGCCGACGTGTCTCGCCAACTGGTTTCCCTTCCCGTCGATCACATTTT
This sequence comes from Bacteroidota bacterium, assembly GCA_013360915.1. Taxonomy (NCBI): domain Bacteria; kingdom Pseudomonadati; phylum Bacteroidota; species Bacteroidota bacterium. The sequence goes on along the minus strand of JABWAT010000025.1, from coordinate 19,329 downwards.
CTTTACGGGTGGCACCTTGGTCGGGTCTTCCATCATGGAAACCGCAGCCCGCCGGCTGACACCGGTTACCCTCGAATTGGGAGGAATGAATCCGGCCCTGGTGGATCGGTCGGCCAATCTGAAGGAAACGGCCCAGAGGCTTGCCTGGGGTAAGTGGGTAAATAACGGGCAGGCCTGTGTCTCCATCAATACGGTTTATGCAGAAGAAGCAGTGATTCCTGACCTGATCGCGGAACTGACCCGTACCCTGAATACCTTTTACCCGGGGTCACCAGCCACAAATCCCGATTACGGACGTGTGGTCACCGCAAATCATACCGCCCGTATCCTGTCACTCATTCAGGAATCGGTCGCACGTGGCGCCCATCTGGTAACGGGCGGAAACGGCTCTGAACACGACCGGTTTATTGAACCCACAATTTTAACCGATGTCCCCCTTGATGCACCGGTGATCCGGCAGGAAATTTTCGGCCCGGTTCTGGCCATTGTTCCGGTTAAATCCTGGAAGCAGATTTATGATCACCTGTATCACCTACCGGTGCCTTTGAGTCTGTACCTGTTCAGCCGGGAAGCCGCCATGATCAGACAACACATGAGTCATACCCGGTCGGGCACTGTCGGGTTAAATGAGACCGTTATTCATTTTTCGCACAACGGTCTCCCCTTTGGCGGTATCAATGAATCCGGATTCGGAAAAGCCCACGGAAAATGGGGATTCCTGGCGTTTTCGAACGAACGGGCCGTATTCAGGCAACGCAGTGGTCTGACCACCATCAGGTTGTTCTACCCGCCTTACCGACCCTGGCAGGAATGGCTGCTGAAAAAAATCATACGCTGGCTGTAACCCAGTTCAGCGGATAAGCGTCAGCTTGAAAGTCTGGGGCCGGGTATCTCCTGTCAACCGGATCAGATACGTTCCGCTCGCCAATCCGGTTCCATCCACCCTGACCGGATGAATGCCCGCGGCCATGGTTTGTCCCAGCAGGGTCCGGACCAGCCGGCCATTCAGATCAAATACCTCCAGACGGCAATAACCGGGTTTGGTTACAAATAACCGGATGGTGGCTTCGGGATTAAACGGATTCGGGTACGGCGCCTGCATACTGATTCCGGCAGGAAGCTCTTCTGTTTCCACGCTGGTTTCCCCCGATTGAATGGCCAGATCATCCATAATCCAACCCCAGCCGGTGTTGACCGCATCGGTGGTGACTCTCCACCGCAGAACCACAGTATCTCCTGCTGAAAATGGACCGGACAGATCGGCCGTAACCGCCCGGTACTGGTAACTGTAAGGAGCCGTGTTTCCGTTCGGCTGCCAGGTACTTTCCCAGGATGGATCATTGGCCGCACTGACCGGATTGGTGACAGGAAGCCACGTTTCACCGTCGGTGGTTCCTTCCAGAATCACGTAATCACCGGTGGCAGTATTGCCTGGTCCGGTTTTGTAGGGTTCCAGGATGGCAATTTCCTTCCACGTGATTTCTGTCCCCGACTCTTTAACCACAATCGGTGTCTTGAGGGTGGCCAGGTAGGTTTTGTTATTGGCATAGGGATGTCTGCTGCCGAAAGCCCTGGAACTGAATCCGGCAGGCATGGCAACCGAAAAGTCATTCGTGCCGTTGGTCTGAGATATGGTAAATTCAAACGACTGACTGGTGGTATTAAACAGGTTACTGTACATAGAAACCGGCTTTTTAAAAGAGGATGCCGGAACCTGAACGGATGAAGCCGGGTAAGCCCAGCCACCAGCGAAACCAGTGGCATTCAGCTGAACGGACTCATGAGTAAATCCGCGCAGGGAAATGGTGACCGTACCGGTATCGGGAGACTGAACAGAGACCAGGTGTTTATCACCCGAAAAGACCACCACCGAATCGAAAACCGACCTTGTTTGAAGATCGAATGAGATCTGGGTCAGAAAATTGCGCATGAAATTTTTCAGAACCGGTTCAACCACACGGACAGGCAGCGGAACCGTGGTCAGTTCAGGAATGGTGCAGGTCCAGATGCCGCGACCATGGGTGGCGATCACCACCTGATCATCCACCACTTTCATATCCCAGACCGCCACTGCCGGAAGGTTTCCATTCAGCAGAGACCAGGAATTTCCGGAATCAGCCGATCTGAAAATACCGATTTCGGTACCAGCCCAGATTTCCTGGGGCTGATGTGGCAGCACAATCAGGCTGTAAACGGCCACATCGGGGAATCCCCGGGTCGATTTTCCGTTCACAAATCCAGACAGATCTTCCCACGATTGGCCCAGATTTCTTGTGCGCAGGATTTTGGGGTACCCTTGTACCGAAAACAGGGCAAAAGCTGTTGAATCCTCGAGGGGATGAGTGGACAGTCCCGACAGGTTTCCGATTCCGTTGGAGAACAAGGACGTCGGAATAAAGGATTGGCCGCGGTTGGTGGAAACGTGAACCCGGCTTCCCGTTGAACCCGAGGTCATTCCGACACCAGCCCAGACCACCCACGGATTCTTCTCCGATATCTCCACCTTTCCGGTTCTGGTGCTGGAATTCCAATTCCGGGAGATGGGCACCTGAGTCCAGGTATCTCCGAAATTTTCTGTGCGGAAGACACCACCCGCCGTGGTGGTCAGCAGCAGATCAGGATCGGCGTTTGACTCAGCAATCCACGTGACAAAAGGGCCCTGTTCGGTGATTCCATCCATATACGTCCAGTTTTCGCCACCATCCACCGACCGGTACAGATTGGAGTAATACAGACTTGCCATGAGCAGATCGGGATTCTGGTGATGCCAGACCGACCCAAATCCATCTCCGCCAATCACATTAACCCATTCATTGGTGAGTTGTGTGCTCATCGGACTCAGCCAGGTACCATTGTCCTGCGTCCCTCCGATGAATTTGTCCTGTCCCGGCGCTTTATCTACGCCATAAAACTGAGTGGTCCGGTAACCATTCAGAGTTTTGAACCAGGTGGTTCCTGCATCGGTTGAGTATTCCACCCCGCCATCGTTCACATTGATCAGGGTAAACGACTGTGCTGCGGGATTGGTTACATGAGCGATCAACCCATGGTGATCGGCATGAACAAACGGGAACCCTGCACCCGGATACCAGTTGGTCAACTGACGAATGGTTGAAACCGGATAGCTGATGAGAACTTCGTATATATCAAGTCCGCCTAAATAGAGCCGGTTCAGATTAAACGGATCGAACAGTATGGTATTGTCGTACCAACCCTGCCCCGAAAGCCAGCCAGCATCCTGATCCAATTGCATTTTTACCCAGGACGTTGCCCGGTCAATGCTCATGTACAGTTCACTCAGACCGTTGTTATCCACCGATAAGGCAATCCGGCTGGTATCGAGGGAAGTGACCGCCATTTCAATCCGCCCATAGTTGGAAAAAGTTGAATTCGGAAGGCTCCAGGTTTTACCACCATCATTGGACCGGATGATTCCCACCGACCGTACCGAAGCATAAAGCGTGTTAAAATTGAGCGGATTGGCAATGATTTGCTGCACGCGGTTATTCAGGTTCGAATAGGTTTTTGTAAAAGACAACCCTCCATCGAGACTCAGGAACACGCCGGTATTGGTTGCCACAACCAGATGGGCGGCATTTTCTGGGTTCACAATGAGCCGGTTCACAAAATTGAAGTCGGGAATGCCCGCCGTCGCTGCCAGTTGAAACCAGGTCTGTCCGCCATCAGTCGATTTAAAGACCCCATCACCGATGATCCGGTCCAGATTGAAAAACCCTTCTCCGGTTCCGGCATACATGATGGTTGGATTCGAGACACCTTGTGCCATCGTGGAAATGGATAAGGTTGGGAAATAGTCGGTCATGCTCACCCAGGATTCACCCTGATCGGTTGTTTTCCAGATACCACCTCCAACGCTGCCTGCAAACCAGGTTTTCCCGGTCGGGTCGTTCCGGTCTACAAGAAGTGAGCGGGTACGGCCACTTACATTCCAGGGCCCCCGTTCGGTCCACTGATAGGAACCGGACTGACGGTTTACCATGGCCTGCCGTGCCTTGCCCAGTTCGGTGAGTCGGTAATTGCTGGCATACGTTGGTTCAGTTGCTCCATCGGCAGTCCGGATCTCATGCTGATAGAGGACATAACCATCGGGCTTATCAGGTTTTGCCCAGCCGGTTTTTCGCCGTTCCAGGCGGGTCAACTGACGCATTTCGGCCAGTTCAGCCACCGACAGGGTTTGTTTGGCTCTGAGTTGATCCAGCCGTTGCTGATTTTTGCTTTCAGACTGTCCATCAGGAAACACCCACCAAAGCGAAAGCAACACCACCGGAATCAGTGACAAAATCAGCAACCGACGATTCCCGTTCAGGGAAAAACCATTTTTCATAAAAATCCACCTGTTTCTCTTTGCGGGGGACTTCTTTAAAAGTGTCCGTTACCTTCCACCGCAGCAAGCCATTGCAAATAAGTTACTCTGCAAAGGTGAGCGTCCCGATCCGGATCAACAAATACCGTTCAATGAATCCCGTCTGCTGACCTCATTCTGTGATCGGCATCTTCCGGTATTGTACCTTTGAACAACCAGACAGGTGACAAACATTCTTGTACCAACCCGTATGATCACCATTGCAGACATCACCAATCTTCAGCCGGCATCCGGATCGGGGTTTAATCAGCTCTACACCGGCCGGTTCGGATTCCGTGACGTTTTTATCAAAGTAGCAGGGTCTGCAGACCAGACAGCTGCGCTGAAGGGGGAGTCGATCGGGCTGCGCAAACTGGCCGGAACCGGAACCATCCGTATTCCAGAGGTCATTCAATTGCAAACCGATAACCTGCCCGCCTACCTCATGATGGAAAGGATCGGAAAAGGCAATCCTGGACCCGCTTTCTGGGAGCTGTTTGGCAGACAACTGGCAGACCTTCACCGGGTTTCGGCACCCACCTTTGGTTTTGATGAAGCCACCTTTTGCGGAAATGTGTCCATGGACAATTCCTTCCGGTCCGGCTGGAATTCGTTTTACTTTGAAAACCGTTTAGAACCCACATTCAGGTGGTGTTATGACCACGGACTGTTTGCAGATACAGATTTTGGTATTTTCCGCCGGTTCTCCAACTGGTTTCTGGCAGACTGCCGCTTTCCCGAAGAACCACCTTCTCTCATTCATGGTGACTTGTGGAGTGGCAATTTTCTTGTGGATGAACAAGGTCGGCCCGTCCTGATTGATCCGAGCGTCTGTTTCGGACACCGGGAGATCGATCTTGGCATGTCTGAATTATTTGGCGGATTCGATCGGCGTTTCTACCGTGCCTATGAAGAGTCCTTTCCGCTCGCAGAAGGATGGCCTCAAAGAAGACCTCTGGCTCAGCTGTTTCACCTTCTTCTGCACGTCAGACTCTTTGGTGGCGGTTACCGATCACAGACCTTGTCGGCAATGAAACAATATGGGTAAGGCCCCGGCCGAAACCCCATCCTTTTTCTGACGTACACCGCATTCCATGAAAACCACCTTTATCTCCCTCCTTCTTGCTGCGTCACTTCCTGTCATTGCCCAATCCACCCGCCAGGCCAGAGTCACCGATCAGTTGACCGGAGAGCCACTGGTGGCTGCCACCATCCGGTACGGACTGACCGGAACGGGAACAATCACCAATGCAGAAGGTTATTTCGACTATCCGACCACCCTGTCTCCCCTGATTATCAGCTACGTGGGATACCGGACTGATACCATTCAGGTCACGACTACGGGGCCGACCAGCATTTCACTGGTTCCCATGGACATCCGGATGCCCGAAATTGTAGTGGCTGGAGATCAGGATCCGGCACTGGCTATCATCCGCGAGGCCATTAACCGTAAATCATTGCACAACCGTGGTCTGAAATCTTTCACCTTTTCAGCCTACTCCAAATCGGTGTTATACTCCGATAAAAAGCCGGCCTTTGTACAGGAAGTATTGCTCGATGGGGTGGCTGAACCCGGTAAGCCGCTGAAGGAATTTATCCGCTCGGTGAGAAAAACCGAAAATATGAAGAAATCGGTCTCTGCCCCCACCCTCAATGAATTTCCGGACTTGTATCAGAACCGGATTACCTTTAATGATGATCTGACCATCATTCTGCCGCTGGCAACCGATGCCTTTTCCTTTTATACCTACCGCCTGGAATCCGTCCGGACCGATAATCAGCAGACTTTTTACCAGATCCGGGTCATTCCGCTCAGCAACGAACTGCCGCTGGTGGAAGGCAGTCTGACCATTGATGGAAACACCTATGCACTGGCCGGTGCCGATTTATCAAACGGAAAGGGAGTTCGGTTCCCCTATCTGGAAGGATTGCTGTACCGGGTGAAACAGGTTTTTCATCTGCAGGATGGATTCTGGATTCCCGGTTACACAGAAAACCGGGTGGCCTTTACTATCAATCTGGGCGGACTGATCCGGCTGGATGAGCTCGATTTCAGACAGACCTACACGCTCACCGATGTGAAGATCAATACCGAGATCCCCGACCCTGTGAAAAAGGCCAACCGGTCGGTGTATGGCGGGTACACGACCGACACGTCGACCCCTGCCGAGAAACCCCGCTGGATGCAGAATCAGCGCACCAAAAAACCGGTGGATGAACAAATCCTTCGGCGCCGGCCTGCCGAAAAGCCCATGGAACTCACTCCGGCCGCCATGGATTCCATTCGACCGGTTCCCCTTACCGGACCCGAACTGATAGCTTTCCGGGAACTGGATTCAACGAAAACACTCGAAACCCTGATAAAACCGGAAGGCCCGCTGGCGGGTCTGGCCACCGTCAGTACCGGTGATCAGGAAAAGGAAAGTCCTTCCTGGTGGGAGTGGGCAAAAAAACTGGCAGGATTTAGAAATAACCGGGTGGAAGGATTGGTTCCCACCCTGTCCTTTGACTATGATTCGCTGAAATCTCCCTGGTACTTTAAATCCACCGGGGGGTATGCCCTGGCCATGAAACAACCCGTTGGGGAATTCACCACCGGCTGGTACTCCGGTTCCGATTTCCTCGACCATGCATGGGTGTCAGCCTTTCACCGGGCGGGTTCCACGCGCCAGGTCAGCCTGTATCAGCCGGTCCTTGTCACCATCACCCAATCGGTCCTGAATGCCGATCCATGGGATTATGTGGTGGAATCCGGCTGGTCTGCCGGTTTCCGGTACTATCCGGCTGATTCGGTTTCCCTGTATGCTGGCTTACGGGATTTCACCGTCAGTCATGAACGGGCCCATCGCCCATGGTCGGTTTTTAACCGGAGGCTGACACGGCTCAATCCTTCTTTCGCGGAAGGACGTGACCGGCAGGTGACGCTTGGCGGATGGTGGCTGTCTGATCTGGACGGATTTGATCCGGCGTTACAGGATGGGTTTCGGGCCGATGTGGTTCTGTCCTCACCCGCACTCGGGAGTGATTTCTCCTACACGCGGCTGAATCTGGCGGGGCAGGTACGAATAAAAACCTTTTTCAGCGAAGCCCTGCTTTCACCCGACCTGACCATCCGGGCAGCGTATTCGGGTGTCTGGGGAGCCACCGATACCCGTTTGCTGGGTCAACCGGAAACAGCTCTGCGCGGATTCTCCCTCCCCGGTACTTTTATCGGACTTCATCCCGGTGAAGTGGCCGCCACTCAACTGGGAAGTGTGTGGATCAGTCATAACTGGCGGGGTGTGTTGTTTCAGGGATCCTGGCTGAAACCTCTGCGGGAAAAAGCCATTGAAGTTCAAACCTTTGCCGGCATCGTCAACGGAAAATCCAACCAGAATCTGACAGGCGGAAAGATGTTAAACCTTCCGTACGGTGAAGCGGGAATCGGAATCAGCCGGTTATTCGGATTTCTGTCTGCAAATACAGCATGGACCACCCGGAATGAATGGGTCTGGTCGGTCGGGTTTGGGGTGTTGTTCTGATCAGCGGTAATTAGCCGGATTGGGAACCATCGGCTGCCCGTTGGCCACCGGTCGCCCTTTGCCGAAGCAACCATTCCGGTAATCGCGGATCGCTTCGTAGATTTCACCCGGATGATTCATGACAAACGGTCCGTGGCGAAGAAAAGGTTCGCTGAGCATTTCTCCTGCAAAGAGCAACCCTTCCAGTCCTTCCTCTCCCGCTTTCAGCCGGATGAGTTCACCGTTGTGATTCCACTGCACCAGTTCTCCGCGGCTTACTTTCCAGGTGCCTGCTTTTCCGGTTCCGCGGAATGCGTAGAAAACACATTGCCAGTCAGAGGTAACCGGCAGATCAAGTTCACAGTTGCCTTCCAGGGTCAGATGGGTGAAAAGCAGAGGAGTCCAGGTGATGACCGGACCGGTCACTCCCAGGCAGGATCCGGCAATCACGCGGATGTGAAGTCCGGATTCCTCGTCTTGAACCACCGGCAAATCGTTTCCGCAAAATTCCTGAATTCTGGGTTCCACCCGTTTAAAACGGGAAGGCAGATTGATCCACAACTGAAACCCATGAACCCGACCGCCTTGTGTCAGGATGGGTTCGGAGGGAAATTCTGAATGAATCACCCCATCCCCGGCGGTCAGCCACTGCACGCAACCGGGTCCGGTGGTGGCAGAATAACCAGAATCATCGCGGTGAACAATTTCACCTTCGAGAATGTAAGTGACCGTTTCAATTCCGCGGTGCGGATGGTCAGGCGCTCCTTTGGCCTCGCCGGGACCGGGTGAAGCCGGACCGAATTCATCCAATTGAATAAACGGATCAAGCTGATGAATATCACCGACAGGAAACGGGCGTCTGGCAAGAAAGCCTTCCCCTTCAAGCACTTCAACCGTTGGCAGAACACGGGAAACCGACCGGAATTTCATGAGGACTCAGAAAAAGGGGGTTAAGGTTTTTATCATTCGCATCCGATCAGAAAGGTAATAACTTTCCCCGATGATTCACAGAATGATGAAACGGACCGAATGACAGGCTGCCACGGATCTGTTTGATTTGTCTGCCTTGTGTGTATTTTAGCACCTTTCTAAACTGATCTACAACCTGTTCAGGAGTTGGCATGTCTGCAAATCCCTCGCCCGATCCTCAGACCACAACAAACGGATCCGCTTTCAAACCTTACATTTCAGCAAAAGATTTCATCCCTGAGTTTACCTTAAAATCCATTCTTCTGGGAGCCTTTTTCGGCGTGCTTTTCGGAGCCGCCACGGTATACCTGGGTCTGAAGGTGGGTCTGACGGTATCGGCCTCGATTCCAATCGCCGTTCTGGCTATTTCCGTTTTCAAGTATTTCGGGAAATCGACCATTCTTGAAAACAACATTGTTCAGACCATCGGGTCTGCCGGTGAATCGGTGGCGGCCGGGGTTGTCTTCACCATTCCTGCCCTGATGTTCCTGGCCGGCGGGATCAACTATTTCCACTACTTCCAGATTTTCGTGCTGGCTTTGGCAGGCGGAATTCTGGGTGTGTTATTTATGATTCCCCTTCGCCGGTATCTGATTGTAAAGGAACACGGTAAACTTCCCTATCCGGAAGGAACGGCCTGCGGTGAAGTACTCGTCGCCGGGGAGAAAGGTGGAGAACTGGCCACCAAGGTGTACATGGGTCTCGGCATCGGGTTTCTCTATAAGCTGCTCATGAACATTTTCGGTTTATGGAAAGAAGTCCCTACTTACACCACCGACCGGAAAGGGGTGTACCCGAACGCACAGGCCTCCATCGAAGTGACACCTGAATTGCTCGGTGTCGGCTACATCATCGGTCCGCGTATCTCTGGCGTCATGGTTGCCGGGGGCGTTCTGAGCGCGCTGGTTCTCGTTCCCATGATCACCATGTTTGCTGAAGGCCTCAGCCAGGTAATGAAACCGGGTATCGGTGAAAAACTAATCGGAGAGATGAGTTTTGGTGAAATCCGGTCAGGCTACGTCCGGTATATCGGCGCAGGTGCTGTTGCTTTTGCCGGTATTATTACCCTGCTCCGGACCCTTCCGACCATCATTTCTTCCTTCCGTGACAGCGTCAAGGATCTGTCGGCCATGCGCAAACAGGGGGAAGCCGGCTTTGTGGAACGTCTGCGTACCGAAAAAGACCTGCCCATCATCTGGACGGTTATCGGGTCGGTCGGATTGGTCATTTTCATGGCTGTGATTCCTTCCATTCCGGTTAATTTCCTCACAGGCATTCTGATCATCATTTTCGGATTCTTCTTCGTCACGGTGTCGAGCCGGATTGTCGGTCTGATCGGATCGTCTTCCAATCCGATTTCGGGGATGACCATTGCCACACTCATGGGAACCTGTCTGATCTTCGTGGGTGCCGGCTGGACGGGTGATTTCTACCAGCCCATGGCCCTGGTTGTCGGATCCATCGTCTGTATAGCCGCAGCCAATGCCGGAGCCACCAGTCAGGATCTGAAAACCGGATTTATCGTAGGTGCCACTCCCAGCAGTCAGCAGATCGGTCTGATCATCGGTGTGCTGGCGTCGGTAACCGTGATTGGCGGCACCATGTTGCTGCTGAATGATTCCTTTACCGAGTATAAACAGTTTTCCACCCCGGGCGTTCAGATTACTGAACCATTGGATCGTACGCAGGAAGGTCCGGATGGCAAGGAATACCTCGTTTATCAGAATCCGAAAACCAGCGGAGCGGTAAGTGAAGGTCTGTATCTGGTCGATCCGGCCAGCCGGGAAATTGCCTACCGTGTCGAGCCGGGTATCGGAAGCAAGGACATGCCAGCCCCGCAGGCCACACTGATGGCCACCATTATCAAAGGCATGCTCAGCCAGGAACTGCCCTGGGGTCTGATCATTCTCGGGATGCTGATTGCGCTGATGGTAGAACTGCTTGGTGTGCCTTCACTGGCCTTTGCAGTGGGCTCTTACCTTCCCCTTTCCACCACCGCGCCCATTTTCGTCGGCGGACTGATTAAGGGACTGGTCGATAAATCCAAAGGCGGATCGGAAGAATCCGAAGTCGGTTCCGGTACGTTGCTCTCATCCGGCCTGATTGCCGGTGGGGCGTTAACCGGTATTCTGATTGCCGTTCTGCGGAGCAAGGATATTTCACCATTCGATGACCAGACCATTGCCGAGTTTCTGGCCTTCGGACATAAAATCGGTCTTGGTGAAGCCATGGGCTACGCAGGCGATTTCATGTCCCTCGCCTTCTTTGGTGTACTTGGCTATTTCCTCTACAAGGTTGCTGTGAAGAAGTGAGTTGTGATTAGTGATTGGTGATGGAAAAACCCGGACCCCGAGTGCCGAATCCGGTGGCTGCATTTCGACTTCGCTTGGTCCCTGAGCTGGTCGAAGGGCAATGACCAAAGTTTACCCCGATGAAATCGGGGAAGCCACAAGGATGATGTTCTGAAAGTCCGGTACTGATGGATATCGAGGGGACAAGGGTTTTTCCAGTTAAGAGTTAATGGTTAAAAGTTAAAAGAACATACAATAAATCAGTGATTTGTGAGCAGCCCCTCGACTCCGCTCGGGGACCGGAAACAGTAAAACCCACACAAACAGTGTCATCCCGGACTTGATCCGGGATCTCTGCATTTAAAAAAAGCACGTTAACTACATTATTAAATTCTGGATTCCGGCTTTCGCCGGAATGACAGATTATGTGATGATTCCGGCTTTTCCGTCAGTTCCGGACGTTTCGCGCCGGAATGACAGTTGGGTGTTTTTATCAGCAAAACCCTTCAATAAACCCTCACCCATTCCCTCTCCGGCGGAGAGGGTGAAATTCTGAGTTCTGAATTCGGAATTCTGTATTCTATTCTGACTCCTGACTCCTGACTGCTGGCTGCTGGCTGCTGGCTTCTGGCTGCCCCCCTCACACGGCCAGCACAATGGCCAGATAGTGCTGAATGCTTCCGCCGAGAACGAACAAATGCCAGACCGAGTGGAAGTATGGAATGCGCTTGATCACATAGAAAATCACGCCAAGCGAATACGTCAATCCACCCGAAAAGAGTAAAATGAGACTGTGGTTGGGAATGCTGTTCATGATCTGAGGAAAGGCAATGACACACAGCCAACCCATTCCCAGGTAAATCACCGGCGACACCCATTTCATCTGGTGAATGAGAAACAGTTTCAGAATAATGCCGGTGATGGCCAGCCCCCAGATCACCCCGAATATGCTCCATCCCCATGCCCCGCCCACAAAGGCAAGCATGAACGGCGTGTAGGTTCCGGCAATGAGAATGAAAATCGCCGAATGATCAACCACCTTCAGAAAAGCCTTCGCACGGGGATTGGTGATGGCATGGTACAAGGTGGAAGCCAGATACAGGGCAATCAATGACACCCCGAAAATGGTGAAACTGACCACGTGGATGGTGGTTCCATTCACCGCAGCGACGACAATCAGAATCACAAGTCCGGCAATGGCCAGGGCCACACCGATTCCATGCGTGACGCTATTGGCAATTTCTTCGCCAAGCGAGTAAGGTTTTTTATCCATAAACTCTTTCAATTTTTCTTCAAGGTCGTGTATTTCAGGATCAGACGCTCTTTTTTACAGGTTGTTTCATCCTGCCAGACAGAACCATGATGAAAAATGATGATTCAATGACATGCCAGACGGAACCTCCAATCTGTTCTGTAATTTTTCGTTATATTGAGCGACCAACTGTTTATTATGAACCCATATCATCACAACCAAACCTTAACGTGAGGTGGGTAGCTATCAGAAAAGACAGGATCGAAAACTGTTTCCTGAAAAGTAGGTATCTTTAAACATGATCAGATCACTTTGGCTGCGCTTTATCGGATCCTGCAGAGAAAGCACACTTCTGGCTTCCCGCGCTCTGGATGGCCGCCTGCCAGTTGGAACCCGCCTTCGTCTTTTTGCGCATCACCTTTCCTGCAAAGCCTGCCAGGCCTACGCACGCCAGCTTAAACAGATCAGGCACCTGATCCGGAACGGACCCGATCCGGCTGACTCGGTATCTGTCCATCTGACGGATGACCAGAAGCAGGCCATGAAAAATCACCTGAAGTCAAATACTTAAGATTTTTTTACCCTCTGTTTGGAACTCGTAGAAGCGCTTTTTAATTTTGACATCAAAGTACAGATAAATGAGCGTTACCGACACCCCCACTATTACTTCCGGATTGGTTCAGCAGTTAGCCGGCTATCATCAGTCGGTTCATGGCATGGGAATCCAGCGTCCGGTGGTCATTTCAACCATTGAGTGGTTGCTGAGGTTGTTGTTTCCACAGCATGGTGATGGCGATCCCCTGTCGGGTGAGGATGTGGCACGTGAACTGGACCATCTTGCCAGTCAGATTGCCTTTGTGATGGAACCGTTGATTCCTTCTCCCGGGGCAGTGACGCGTGAATTCTTCCATCAGTTGCCTTCCATCCACCAGCAACTGCTCGACGATGCCACTGCTTTATACGACGGAGATCCGGCGGCTGCCAGTGTGGATGAAGTGATTTCGACCTATCCCGGCTTTCTGGCCATGTCCTGTTACCGCATTGCCAATTGGTTTCATGGACAGGGTGTTCCGCTGCTTCCCCGTATGGTGACCGAGTACGCCCACGAGAAAACCGGCATCGATATACACCCTGGTGCCACCATCGGAGCATCGCTTTGCATCGATCACGGGACCGGGATTGTCATTGGTGAAACCAGTGTGATCGGAAACCATGTAAAATTGTATCAGGGTGTGACACTTGGTGCACTCAGTGTTGACAAAAGCCAGTCCCAAACCAAACGGCATCCCACACTCGAAGACCGGGTGGTTGTCTATGCAGGCGCCACTATTCTTGGTGGTTCCACCACCATCGGTCATGATTCGGTCATCGGCGGAAACGTCTGGCTGACCGAGTCAGTGGCCCCCTTTTCGGTGGTCTACCACAAAAGTGAAGTCAGAATCAGAAACAGCCGAGAAATCGCGCCGATTCTGGATTTTCAGATATGATTCATTGCAACAGACCCATATTCGCTTCCTTCTGTTGCTGCACACCGTGTTGCGGGTGATCCCGCATATCATTTTTTCTCCCCGGACTTTGTCGTTTTTTTTTATCACCCTTCCCTGCAGGAATGGGTTCTGCACGGACAGATCCATACGATCCGGTCCGCCCTTTACGATATAAATAATTACTGAAAGGAACCTCCATGCCATTTCAAAACATCCTCCAAACCATCGGGAATACCCCGCATGTAAAACTGAACCGGTTGTTTGCCAGTCACCCGGTTACGGTCTATTCCAAACTGGAACGTGCCAATCCGGGTGCCAGCATCAAAGACCGGATCGCTCTGAGCATGATTGAAGATGCCGAAGCCAAAGGTATTCTTAAGCCAGAATCCATCATCGTGGAACCGACCTCGGGCAACACTGGTATCGGTCTGGCCATGGTCGCTGCCGTGAAAGGATATAAGCTCGTTCTGGTCATGCCCGAGTCCATGTCGGTGGAACGCCGCAAGGTCATGGCTGCTTACGGTGCCACCTTCGAACTGACTCCACGTGAAAAAGGAATGAAAGGGGCCATCGAAAAGGCCAAGGAACTCGTCGCCTCCACCCCGAATGCCTGGATGCCCATGCAGTTCGACAATCCGGCCAACATTGATGTACACGTGAAAACCACGGCTGAAGAAATTCTGAAAGACTTCCCTAATGGGGTCGATGTGGTGATCACCGGTGTGGGTACCGGCGGACATATCACCGGGGTGGCACAGGTATTAAAAGCAAAATTCCCCAAGACCAAGGTGTTTGCAGTTGAACCAGCCTTGTCACCGGTTATCAGCGGCGGCCAGCCGGGTCCGCACCCGATTCAGGGCATTGGTGCCGGATTCATTCCCTCAAACCTTCACACCTCTTTGCTGGATGGCGTGATTCAGGTGACCAAAGAAGAAGCGTTCGACTTTGCTCAGCGGTCTGCCCGGGAAGAAGGCATTTTCATTGGAATTTCATCGGGTGCCTCGCTGGCAGCTGTTTCCAAAAAGATCAGTGAAATTCCGGCCGGATCCACGGTTCTGACATTCTGCTACGATACCGGCGAACGCTATCTCTCCATCGACGGACTGTATTGATCGTGGTAAGCAAAGAGTAGTGATTGGTGATTGGAAAAACCCGGACCCTGAGGTGAAAGTTTACCCCGATGAAGTCGGGGAAGGGACAAGGGTTTTTCCAGTGACGAGTAACGCGTGACCAGGGAACAGTGATCAGCCCCTCGACACCGGTCACTGAGAGTAGTCGAAGTGCAGGGACCGAAATCAGTAAAACCCGGACCCCGAGTGATCCGACCGCAGGGAGGATTATATCGAGGGGACAAGGGTTTTCCAGTGACAAGTGACGAGTGATGAGAAATCAGAAATCAGTAAATACTTGTGTTTTGAGATTGGAAAAAACCGGTGGCTGAGGGTCTCGAAGCCAAAGGTTTTTTCCAGTGACGAGTGACGCGTGACGAGTATCGAGAAAATACCAGTGATTGGTAAAGATCATTACTGTAGGGGCGGTTACACCAACCCGTAAAAATCCACTGTGTTGGTTTTTGCCGACATCGGCCAGCCCGGCGCCCTTGTGAGCGGAGATCCCGTTAAGACCGAATCTGCTGTCTGAGGACTGTCCGTCTTGAGCCGGACTTTCAGCGGCAGGACGAGTTCAGATTCGGTTAGGGTCGGAGCGATAACAAGAAGCCAAAGGGCGGGCGGGCTTGGGCGGTTCCCGAGCGGAGCCGAGGGATGGGTACTTTTTCAGCTGAAAAAGTAATCCTGCGGAGCAAACCAAACTTGCAGTAAACTTTTGTGCAGTGATAAAAGATAAACCCCAACCTCCTCAACCTCCCCACCAAAGCCACCTTTTCTGGTGGAACGACACAAATAGATTTACTCGGCCTCTGGTGCTAAATTGGCGAAAGCAGTTACCATTCCATCCTTAACGACCCAAAGGATTATTGAGGCGAAGCCGAAGTCTGGTACACTGAGCCGGTCGAAGTGCGGCGTAAGACGGACGCATGAAAACGAGTTCGGGTTAAATTAGTATCACTACGAGGCCCGTTTCTATGTCGGAGCGAAGCGGAGATCCGGCTCAAGACGGAATCCTGCGATAGGCCGGTGGTGGGCGGTGGATCCGGCGGATGAGAATTATTCACTATATTGCTATACGTTTAACAATCCTGTTGTAAATATTGATCCAAACGGTAAAGCAACCTTTAAGTTAATTGTAACTGGACCAGACGGTAAGCCAGCCTATGTATTAGTAACCTCAATTATTGAGGTTACAGGTAAATGGAACGGTCAGGATATTGATCAAAAAGATGGCTGATGCAATGGCTAATTCCACGATGCAGAAACTAAATGATAGTGCGAAAAAGGGGAATCTGACTGATAATGGATTGCCAGTACAATTCGAGGTAGTTACACTGGCGGTTAACAAATTTTCAAACGATCTTATGACTCACAAAGTTGAGTTTGCGCCAATTGCACAGGGTAATGTTGCAGAAGTAACACAGATATACATTAAGGACTCAAATAATAAAACTGTGCTTAAACCAAATTTACAAGGCAAAATTGATTCGAATGATAATATTGATGTCGTAGTCCACGAATTTTCACATTTCGTCGGATTACCCGATCGGTACATAAAAGATGGTAATGGAAACGCGCATTCGCTGCAAGGATTTGAATTCGATTTTATGGGAGCGGATGTTTCAATGCCTTATACTGAACCAAGTACATTACAGATGGCTGTTAAAAATTTGGAACAAAGATGAAAAGTCTCTCAAAACTAATACTACTCATTTCTTGTGCATGTTTCATAAATTGTTCCGAAAGTAGAATTTATTCTTATGGGGACATTACTAGTAAATTGATAATAAAAAAAGATTGGAATTCTTGGAACTTAATTAATCGTTTGAACGATTTATCCATTATCCAACTTTATTATGAAAATAATGATAGTAATTTTGTTTATATTATGGATAGCATTTTTACTTTAAATAAAGATGTGGAATTTTATGATAAGTTGTTAAGGTCATCTCGATTGAATCTTAAACTATTGGGAATATTTGGTTATAAATATTTTGGATTTAATAATACTAAGCCCATCAAAATGGAGTGTGGTGATTTAGAAATATTGTGTAAAAGAAATGATGAAGTAAGTGAGGGTTACTGTCTTTACTCTTTAGAGTACTTTATAAGAGATATAAATTATGACCATCAGAATAAAAGATTCATTTTTGATGAAATAGTTATAAAGGAAGGTGAATGGCTACCTGAATAAGGCGTTCATTCTAAATTTATTCATGCTCCCCACCAAAGCCACCTTTTCTGGTGGAACGATCGAATGGATTTACTCGGCTTCGGGTGCTAAATTGGCGAAGATCATCACCGTGGGAACGGGAACACCCACCCAAAGACTTATTGAGGCGGAGCTGAAATCCGGCTTTGACGGATGTGAACGGATTCGAATACCTGACCAACGGTGAAACACATTTTACCATGGATGAAGGCCGGATGCGCCCCACCACTCCCGGTGGAACGACCTACCGGTACGAGTTTGATCTGAAGGATCACTTGGGCAACACCCGTATGACCCTGACCGATGCCAACAACAATGGACTTTTCGATAATTATGCTGCAGAGGTCTTACAAGCTGATTATGCGAAGCATCCGGCGTTAGACGGACTATCCTTTTGGTATGCGCATTACCCGGAAACTCTCTACCTCAGATAATAAATACACTTACAACGGCAAGGAGCATGAAAACGAGTTCGGGTTAAATTGGTATCACTACGGAGCGAGATACTACGATCCAGCCATAGGCCGGTGGTGGGCGGTGGATCCGGCAAGAGAATTTCACTCTCCGTATTTGTTTTCAGCTAACAGCCCAATTGTGTACTCCGATCCAGATGGTAAGGAAACGATGAATAATGTTCAGTACAATTATGCCGTTGGAAATTTGGTTCGAATTTTTCAAACATTGCATATTGCAGATATGTACAATCTAGGATACCAAGCAAATAGTCAAACAGATGGTGGAATTTACCTGAAACCCAATTTTGATTTAAGTAAGGTATCCGATTCACCGATTTACAAGCGAGCTACTTTCTTAGACAATCTTATTGCTGGTTCACTCGGAATAATAACTGGATTTGATCAATCAGTAAATACTATAGCCTCAGATCCTGTCACACAGCCTCTTGTCAATATTTCTCTTTCGAAGCAGGAAAAATTGGATTTTACAATTACAGGATTTGATTATAAATATAAAAAGGATGACCCAACACAAACAAGGGTAGTAGTAACTATTCTTATAACACGTTCTGACGGTTCAACAACTGATTTAGGTACCATGGATATGGACAAGGTAGTTTTTGAAAAGTTATTTGAAATTGAAAAATTGTATGCTGCCGGGGAGGAAGCTAAAAAACAGGGGCAGACTGATGGCAACAAGGGAAAACCAAGTGAAGGCAATTTATGGCAGTCAATGAATAACTTTTTTAGCAGTTTAAAAGGTTTTTTTAATTTCGATTCGGAGAAAAAACTATGATGATACCTATAGCAAGCTCATTTTTTTATTTTTATGTGATAATTTTTTCCATTTTAATATCTATATACCTTATTCTAAATAAATTAAAGTATATGAAAAAGTGGATAAAAATATTCCTTTTTATATTCTTAATAATTTCGATAATAGATATAACTTATTTTATCATTTCCTATAATAATGCCAGCTACATCCAATCCAGTGTGCATGATAGTTTAAAACACCCTACTGAAAATTTAATTGGGATTGAACGAACAAGACATACTGTTGATTATCATGGAAGAAATGACACGATTTCCGAATTTCATGCAAGATTTTTTATTTTTAATTATGGAGATTCTGAGATAATAGGAACTAGGGATTTTCGTTGGTATGAACGATTTTACAAAAAATATCTAATAACATTCAAGCGATCAAAAGGAAAATTCAATAGACAAAAGTAACAATACTTCAAATAAGAATTAATTGTCTAATCACCAAGAAAGGTAAAATCACTTCTGGCCCCATCAACCGCGCAATTTGTCCGGATCAGGCTCGAGGTGGGTAATACCCTCCCGGCCAACTCACTGGAATACGCCTTGTTCGATAATGTGCAACTCATCGAACAGGCCGCCTACGCTTACGATGCCAATGACAACATGACAGCCGATGCCAACAAAGGCATGAGCCTGGAATACAACCTCCTCAACCTCCCCACCAAAGCCACCTTTTCTGGTGGAACGATCGAATGGATTTACACCGCCTCGGGTGCTAAATTGGCGAAGATCATTACCGTGGGAACGGGAACACCCACCCACATGAGAGGTTTTTCCATCAGTTTGGTATCAATCATCAACTGTTTAATCAAAACCAGATACAACACTATCGTATTTTTAGATGTTACAGAGAATAAAAATTA
>JABWAT010000024.1 GCA_013360915.1 Bacteroidota bacterium | reverse complement strand
TGTGCGCTGGAATTTGAGCCGTTGTATTATGATTATGTCCGCGTTGTTCACCCGGATACATTAAAATGGCAGGGTAAGGATTTTATCCGGGTCGGGGAGAAGAGATTTTTTTCAAATAGTCCCCTATTTTGAGCCGATTGAAAGCACTCATGCTCCGTAGGGTGACTTTTGACGGCCCACTCCTTTGACCTGCTCAGGAACCGACCAAAATGCCCACCCCACCGCCCAGCCGATGACCCCGATCGTAATCCGGCACTTCTTTAAACTCAGTATACCAGATTTCGGAGTACCTCAACTCGTTCGTGGTACTCCGGCCCGGAAGCCGCCGAACTTGCCCCGCTGCTGAAAGTCCGGCATCAGACGGACGGGTCTCAGACAGCGCCGGCTTCTGATCGGACCTTCGTTTCTCACGTCGTTGGCTGGACGATGTCGGCAAAGACAATCAATTCAAAAATTCTTTAGCGCGTTTGTGGGTGGGATGTTTGTCCGTCCACGCAGGATGGAAACATCGGCCAGCGTGCTCTTCCCCCAACCTACTCTGTGAAGAATGGTTCCCTAGTCGGAAAAGGTGAACTTCATTTCGGTTATAACTACATTTCATCCAGACTTGGAAGTTTACCCCGATTCATGGCAAGTGAGGGGGCATCGGGGATAGCCAGCTTGGGAGATTCCTTCAGGTCGATTCTCATGAATTCAAATACCCGTTTGCCACACCGTACAACGCCATGTTCAACAATCCGCTCTCTATCGTGGATCCCACGGGGATGGATGGCTCTGATGGCCTTCCCAATACCAATGCCGATCTGAGTGACAAGGACAATTTCTTCGACTGGACTTCCAAGGATGGAAAGAAGAAGGAGGAGAAGAAGCAAATTAAAAAACTCAAAACCTTCAAAAAAGACGAAATTAAGGAGGCGTTGAAATACATGTGGGATCTTTCGAAATCCGGAACAAAGGATGCGAAGGAAGTAGTTGGTTATATAACGAAAAACACAGATGGTGAGTTGCTGATCAACGTTTTTGATCCCGCTGGGAATACGGCAACCACCTCTGAAAATCAAACCTGGGATCCGGCAGAAACTGGTGAGGAATTGCTGGCACAAATTCACACTCACCCGGATTATTTGAATGAATCAGGAAAAGTTGAGGGTTCAGAGTGGCTATCTGATGAAGCGGACCAGGCTTGGGTTCGAAAATATAAATTGCCAATGTTTATTGTGTCGCGTGGAGGGGAAATGATTAGATCGGCTTCTGGCTTTAAAAAGGAAGATGATAGGTTTTCTCCCGAAGAAACTGCAATGTTTAAAAAACCAGAAATATTATCAGCACGTATAAATGAGCCTAGAAAATATTTAGTAGGGGTACACAAATGATAGCAGTAACAATGTTTTTTTGTTTCAATATGATGATATCCACCCAGGCAGATAGTTTAAATGATAAAATATCCTTTGAACTCAGGCGGGATGGAGTTGTTGAGATTTCGGGAAGTGCAGCAAGATGTATCAAAAAAGAATTGAGTAAATATTATAACCAGGAATTATGCTATCTGAGAGTTGATACATCAAAGACATTCCATCCATATTATGATGGAACGGACTTACTCCCTCCATTGATAGTACGCGATTCTACATATAAAAAAACAGGTATTCTACCGTTTGGTTTGAAGCGCTATGATCATCCCATAAACTATAACAAACAATTTATAGAATTAAATGTTGTAATTATCTACCATAATAACAGAAATCTTCAGGGATTTGATCAGATAGATTATGATCGTCTCGAGCTTGTTTTCGCGCTCAATATGGAATTAACTGAAGTTCTTTCGTATGGTGCAAATTCAATCGGGTTACCTGATACATTTCCGGTAAAAACCGAGATGTTCCCTGGGGTTGAGGAGGACTCTCGGTGATTCGATTGCTGGCTTTGTTTGGGGTTTTTGCCGACATCGGCCAGCCGGGGAAGTGAGAAACGGAAGGCCGTCAGAAACGATTGCTGTCTGAGGCCCGGGAACCGGGACGAGTTCAATCGTTTTAGGCCTGGAGTGCCACGAACGAGTCTAAGGCTGGGCGGTCGGACTTGGGCGGTTCCCGAGCGGAGCCGAGGGATGGTGACTTTTTTGTGAAAAAAGTCACCCTGCGGAGCAAACCCAAACTCGCAGGTTTATGCAGAAGTTGCGGAGAAGGCAGGATAAACCGGGCCCCTCGATAATCCTCATCCGGATGGCTTCGAGAGCCTCAACCACTGGATTCGGCACTCTGGGGTCGGGATTTTCCAATCTCCATTCACTTGTATTTTCTCGTCACTCGTTACTGGAAAAACCCTTGTCCCTTCCCCGACTTCATCGGGGTAAACTTTCACCTCAGGGTCCGGGTTTTTCATCACCACTCACCACTCTCCAATCACTAGTTTTGACTGATCACTGTTCAATGTCTGTGAGAAACTGGCAACCGCTGGTGTCGGATTGATGGAATCTCAAGCCGCGTAGCGGTGACATCTTATCCGGTGCTGGCAAATCAGGTTTGTGTCTCCATGTTGGTACGGACGAGATGTCAGGGCTACGCCCCTCAATTCACCTTACATGGCGCATTGAAATCTACAAAGATGCCAGGGCTACGCCCCTGAAAATGCGTTCCCGGATTTTCAATTCACCAATCACCAATCACTGGTATTTTCTCGTTACTCGTCACTGGAAAAACCCTTGGCTTCGAGAGCCTCAGCCACCGGATTTTCCATTCACCATTCACTGGTATTTTCTCGTTACGCGTCACTGGAAAAATCCTTGGCTTCGAGAGCCTCAGCCACCGGATTTTTCCATCACCACTCACCGTCTCTGCTTGTTACCAACGTCTGCCACAAATAAAAAAGGCGCCCTTTCAGACGCCTTTTCTGTAAGAAAAATCAGCGGAAATTACAGGTTATCCACACGGCTTTCGATGGTGGCCTGAATGGTGGTTGAGACAGCATTCAGCAAATCGAGTCCGGTTTTGGATTCGATGGCATCCACCGACACGCGGAATGTTTTCCAGTCGGCTGTTTTGCTGATGGAGGCGTTGTAATTGGTCATGTCGACGGCGATGACCCGGGTTGAGGTGGTCACACGGCCGAGATCTCCGGTGCCTGATGTCAGAACCACTGCCACTTTCCAGGTGCCGGCGGGAACAGTGACACGGCCGCCATCGATGGTGGATTGGGTGCCGTAACTGCCGGCATAGATATACACTTCATTTCCCGAGGATACCAGGGTGCGCAGGTAATCTTCCAGTTTGGCCCATGGGCCCTGATTGTTGTTGGGTGCCTGAGGCATCATGTTGGTCATGAGAAACGTGGAGCTGTTGTCAGCCACGGTTTTGGTCCGGTCGGCAGACGGGCAGAGATGTCCGCGGTCAAAACCCGAGCCGGAATAGGATGATCCGCCCACCTGATACCATCCGGATGGAAGGGTATTATCCGCCCGGAAATCATCCTGACGGGCCGTGCTGCCCAGCCAGGTCGCATCGAGATGCCAGGCTACCCAGTTGGGAATTCCGCGATCGCGGTGATAGGACATGGCGTACTGGGTCTTTTCCATCAGATAATTGGTGGGGTAAGACGTGCTGGTCACGGCTCCGCTCGGATTTCCCAGTGTCAGGTGAACGCTTGATGATGGGGGCGGTGTGGATCCGCCGGTGACGTTGACCGTAAGGGCATACCAGGATGACGTGCTGCTGCCGCTGTACGATAAAACCTGAGCGTAAAAGGTACCGCTCACCGTAGCCGCATAACTGATGGATTCGGTGGATCCGGCTCCGTTTTCTGAACTGGCAACGGTGGCGGAGGATGGATTCAGCAGATACAGGTCATAATCCAATCCGGCCGGAACGGTCATGGACAGCGATACCGTCTGACCATTGGTGACTGAAAACTTGAAGTAATCCACATCGGTGGTGGTGCTCATGGTTCCGTTGAGAGTGGTAGGGAAAACGGAGACGCTGTTGGCGGTTCCGGTGGTGTTGTTCGATTCGGTTTCGGTGTTACCGGGAGGGGGAGTGCCGCCGGCATTGTCGTTAATGACCACGTCGTCGATGTTAATCCGGGCCGAGCCGCCGCTTACTTTACGCAGTTCGATCCGGGCAGACCCGGTTACATTCACCGTGATGGTGGCGGTTGTGAGTGTGGTCGAGGTGGTGGAAACGGTTGATCCGTATTTGGTCCAGGTGGATCCGCTGTTTACCGAGACCCACAGTTCCCAGGAGGAGTTGGCGTCGGTGCCGTATTTGGCGTGTTTAACCGAAACGGTGGAAATCCCGTTGGTCACGTTAAACTGCTGGGTGATCTTTCCCGTATTGACCACCCGGGCGCTTTTGGTCCCCGATTTCCTGTCACTGGTGCTGGTTCCGATGAGGGCGTCATTCAGATTCCAGGATCCCGATCCGAGGGTAATGGTGGCGGCTGCATAGGATGTTTTGGTTCCCGATTCGAATCCTTCGGTGAAAACAACTGCTTGTTGCTCTCCCACGATGGGTCCGGTTAGGGAGGGGGCAGATTTCCCGGACTCTGGTGAGAGCGGGGACTCAGAACAGGCATTGAAGCCCGTCAGCGAAAAGGCTGTAATGGCCAGAATGGCCACCCAGCGGTTGAGCGGAGCGATACGCATGAGGTTGTTCCTTCGACCTGGTGTGATGGAAGAGAAAGAGGCCGGACCGGCCAATTCCCGAGTGGACCGGTTCCGGCAGGGGGACAATCCCTTCCGGTTTCTTCTGGCCGATTGTGGTGACACCCATGTTCCGGTGGGCGGTGGAGGCTCACTGTCCGTATTACAGCGATTACACAACCAGTCAGGAGCGAAGATGGATGATTTCTGACAAAAAAGACAAGGGGTGACAATTATCAGTCGGTTACCATTTTGTTAAGAAGAGATTCATCCGGTTGATTTATGAGACAATGACTGCATATTATTACAGTATGTCAGATTCATTTCGCAAGGGGCGAGGCGCACAAAAGCGTCTGCACAATCCGTTCCGTCAGCAGGAAGTGATTCCCGATGCCGACCATCTGACCGATCAGGAAGAAGCAGAATCGGTCCTGTTTCCCAAGCCGGAAACCCGGGTGCTGGAAGTCACCGCCGCTTCCATTGTGAACCGGGTGGAAAGTCCCGATGTGCCCATGGGATGGAGCCTGAATCCGTATCAGGGATGCGAACATGGCTGTGTATACTGCTATGCACGGAATTCCCACACGTACTGGGATGGAGGTGCCGGTATTGAGTTCGAAACCCGGATTCAGGTGAAAGTGAATGCGGTTGAGTTGCTCAGGAGGTTTTTTCTGAAATCTGGCTGGGCTGGTGATCCCATTGTCATGGCGGGTAACACCGATATTTATCAGCCGGTTGAACGTAAACGGGAACTGACCAGACGACTGCTGAGCACCTTTCTGGAATTCAGGCATCCGGTGGGACTGATTACCAAAAACAGTCTGATTGATCGTGATACGGATCTGCTATCCGATCTGGCCCGGGACCAGCTGGTTCATGTGAACCTGTCACTCACCACATTGGATGAGTCGGTCAAGCGGAAACTGGAACCCCGGACTTCCTCGGCGGCATCGGTATTGAAGACCATCCGGCGGCTGACGGATGCCGGCATTCCTGTTAACGTGCTCATGGCTCCCATCATTCCCGGTCTGACCGATCATGAGATTCTTCGGGTGTTTGAGGCAGCGTCCGATGCGGGAGCTCTGAGTGCGGGCGGATTGGTGGTGCGGCTGAACGGTCAGGTGGGGGACCTGATGACAGACTGGATCGGGAAGGCGTTTCCCCATCAGGCAGAAAAGGTATTAAACCGGATAAAGTCGCTTCATGGCGGGCAGTTAAATGATTCGAGGTTTGGGCGCCGCATGACCGGGGAGGGGCCGTGGGCGGCCACCATCCGCAGTCAGGTTCATCTTGCCAGAGAGCGGTTTTTTTCAGACCGGCAGATGCCGGAATTCAACCGGTCCCTGTTTGCAGAAACCCGTCCCGGTCAGATGGATCTGTTTTAAAAATTGAGCTGATAGTCGACGCTTCGTCGTGAGCCCGAGGCAAAGTACCCAACGCCACTGCTGAGGTTAAAAAGAGGCTCATTGACCTGACGTGAACTCTGGAACTGTGTTTTGATATAGTTATACAGATTCTGATCCATGGCCACGATGGTCACCCGGTGAGGTCCGTAAAACTTGTGGAAAAAGCCATACAGCCGGCCGTTGGTCCGGTTCACCCAGGAGGATTGCACGTTGGGATCTTCTTCGAAATTTTCATCCTCATCGTCATTGAAATCGGATTCAATTCTGATTTTCGATGAATCGGGACCCGTGTAACGAACCGAGACCAGGTAATTCACAGACCCTTCCACCTCATTCCACCGGATGGTGAGTGAATCGCCATTGAAGGAATCGCCGATGTAGGAAAGCACGGTTTTATTCACGATCAGCGGATTGAGGGCGCCGGGTGTGGTGGTGGTGGCGGTGATGACCGGAAATCCTGCTGCCTCCACGTAGAGCGAGTAAGTGGTTTTCGGTTTGATCACATAGGATAGATCGCCATAAATCCCCCTTTTACCCGCGTATTCGGTGAGTTGGGTGGAATTTCCATCCTGATCGGTGACACGAACAATCACACCGGAAAGGGCGGCCTGCTCAAAGGTGTATCCGGCCGTCAGCGGAAGCACCTGTGAAATGTAGACCGAATCAATTCCCTCCCCGACAGGAAGAAATGCCTTGACCACGACCTCGGGCTTATACAGATCGGGATCGGTGGGTGCTTCGCAGGCGGTAAACAGCGGCAAAGCCATGAGTGCAGAAATAATCAGGTGTCGTTTCATAGGTCTGTTCAATCAGAAAAAATCAGAATTTAAAGGAAATTTCAACCGTTGGCAGAATGGGAATCAGACGCACATCGGTGACGGCGGGCGGTGTTCCCGGTTCGGAAAACTCGTAATCGCGGAACCAGACATTCCGGTGGTTGTACACGTTGTAAATGTTAAACGAAAGCCTCCAGGCGGCTCCCCACGCTTCCCAGGTGCGGGCTGCCGACAGATCCATGCGGTGGTACGGCTCGAGCCGGTAGGCGTTTTTCGGTCCGGCGCGCAGGTATTTGCGGGTTTCACCCGGGGGTCCCAGTTCATAATACCCGGTGGGAACGGTGTAAGTGGAACCGGTGGTGTACACGAAATTGCCGCCAAGTGACCAGCGGTTGCCGAGATCGTAAGTTGCGGTCACCACGATGTTATGCGTAAAATCCCACTTGGCCGGGTACCAGTCTCCGTTGTTGATTTCATCGAATTGACGTTCGGTTTCCGACCAGGTGTAGCCGATCCAGCCAGTGAGTGCTTCCCGCTGTTTCTGCATAAAGACTTCGAACCCACGCGACAGTCCTTTTCCGATAAAAAACACCTTGTTCAGATCGCGCTCATTCAGTTCATTTTCCCGGCGGAATTCGGTGATGTTCTGCATGGGTTTCACATAGGTCTCGATGTTGAGCAGATACTGACCCCCAAAGCGGTAATCCATGCCGGCAATGTACTGTTGGGCCGTTTGCGGACGTATCGTTTCATCGATGGGGAACCAGAGATCGGCAAAGGAAGCCACATCGTTCACGTTGACGGTGGTGTATTGAATGTAATGTCCGGCCGAGGCGGTAAAGGCCAGGTTTTCGGTCTGCTGATACCGGGCCTGCAACCGTGGTTCAACAAGATGGCGTTTGCCGGGAGCATAAAAGGTATAACGCACACCGGGAGTCAGGGTCAGCAGGGCATCGGGGCGCCAGTCATCCTGAATGAAGGCCGAGAGTAACCACGGTTCTTCCACAATGTTATTCTGAAAACCGGTATCGCCGATCCGGTTATTGTAAGAAAACCGGAACCGGCTGAAGGAGGCGCCCACTTTCATCCGGTGGTCGGGTGAAGGTGCATATTCCGCGGTGGATTTCACGGTCCAGTCTTCGATCTGATTCACAAACCGGATGTCGAAGCCATTGCCCAGTTCGGCGCGGGTTTCATTGTAAAACCGGCTGTAGGAACCAATGGTGGTGATGAACCAGTCATCCGATAAAATGCGGGTCCATTCCAGGGCGGCAATCCGGTTTCCCCAATCCAGATTCAGTTTCTGGCGCGGACCCGAATCGGGCAGATTGTTATATGCCAGAATATCATCACCGGTGTAGACCGATAGTGCCAGACGGTTATCCTCAATGGCATCGACCGTCATTTTGAAGTTAAAATCGTAGAAATAATAATCGGGAATTTCATCCGAGTCCACCAAAGAGGTGAACAGATCGAGGTAGGTGCGCCGGCCGGATATCATGTAGGATCCGTATTTCCACGGTCCTTCGGCCTGAAGGCGTGAACTGATCAGACCAATACCACCCGACACATCGGTTTTATTCCGGTTACCATCCTTGTTGGTGACATCGAGCACGGCGGCCAGCCGGCCACCATATTCCACCGGAAATCCGCCTTTCATCAGTTTCACATCCTTGACTGCATCGGGATTAAACGTGCTGAAAAATCCGAACAGGTGAGATGGATTGTAGACGGTCACCCCATCGAGCAGAATGAGATTCTGATCGGGTGATCCGCCCCGGATGTAAAGGCCGGAACTGATTTCATTCACCGACTGCACACCGGGAATCAGTTTGAGTGTGCGAAGGATGTCGGGCTCACCGATGCTGGGCAGACGCTGCAGACTGGCGGCCGACAGACTGATGGTGGATACCGTGTTTTCAAAAGCAGGACCGCCTTCATCCTCGACCAGGATTTCACCGGTCACCACATCGGCCGGTTTCAGTTCAATGGTCACGCGCGACATTTTCCCATCGGTCACCTCGACCGGTTTCTCCAGAGTCTGATAGCCCAGGTAGCTGACCCTGAGTTTATGCACGCCGGCCGGAAGTCCGGCCAGGGTGAAAAATCCGCGCTGATTGGTGACGGCCCCGCGCGACAGGGCGGGAATGAAGACATTGGCGCTGATGAGCGGTTCGCCGGTGGAACCATCCCGTACATAGCCGTTAATGCCAGAAGTGGCGAGGGTGCCGGTTTCGAGGGTTCCGGCGAGCAGAAAAAAAAGTAGTGTTGTCATGTGGATGCTAAAACAGAAAGCCCGTTGGTTTGCGTTCCGGTTTGGGCGACCGGTTTGCGTTTGTTACGATTTGTTACCAATTGGACTGATTACAATTCAATTAAGTCTGTGTGGTCCGGTTGGACCACTGATCGGATTCGGTGTAAATTGAACTGAAATCCTGGAGGAAACCATGCCTGTCATCACCGTGGAACGGAAAGTGTTGGCGAAAAACGACGAAGTGGCTGCAGCGAACCGCGAATTGTTCGGCAAGCGCGGCCTGTTTACCATCAACATGCTCAGTTCGCCGGGCTCGGGTAAGACGACCCTTATCGAAAAAACGCTCGGTCTGCTGAATCCGGAACTACGGGTGCAGGTGATTGAAGGAGATATTCAGACCGATCTGGATGCGCAGCGGGTGTCGGCACTGGGCGTTCCGGTGGTGCAGATTGTAACCAACGGAGCCTGTCATCTGGAAGCGCAACTGGTTCAGGATTCTTTTCGCCAACTGCCCGATGAACCGGCCGATCTGCTGATTATTGAAAATGTGGGAAATCTGGTTTGTCCCTCCGGCTATGATCTGGGTGAGGACCTGAAGGTGGTGGTTCTTTCCATCACCGAAGGTGCAGATAAGCCACTGAAATACCCGAAAATGTTCCGCAATGCCACGGTCCTGCTGATCAATAAATCTGATCTGGAGCCGTATGTCGATTGTAAAGTGGCCGATGTGAAAGCCAATGCTCTTTCCATCAATCCGGATCTGACGGTGTTTGCCGTTTCGGCCCGGTCGGGTGCCGGACTTGCAGACTGGGTAAAGTGGCTGGAAGGGAAAGCCGGGAGGAGATAGGGGAAAGGGGAAAGAATTCAGAATTCAGAATTCAGAATTCAGAAGACAGAATGCCTCCGTTACCATTTATGAATATTTCACAAAATGAATGATCAATTGAAATTGGTGACAGGATTAAAAACCAGCTGAACGTACATGAATAAAAAACTAACCTGGCTTTTAGTGATTTCTCTTGCACTGAACGGGGTGTTGCTGGTCTATGCAGGTCGGCATTTCTATTACAGGTTTGTGAACAATCCAGCTGTTGAATCCACTCGCCCAGCCGATAGGCCCAAACTGTCACATTTCATGGGAAAGGACGATGTTTTTCAAGCCCTGCCTGATGACAGCAATGAAGTGATCATGTTGGGAAATTCCCTGACCGATCATTTTGAATGGCATGAACTGTTTCCTGGAGTTAATATTAAAAATCGTGGCATTCATGCAGACCAGATTCAAAGCGTCAAAGCACGGATTGATGAGGTCATCCGATCGAAACCGAAAGCCATTTTCCTTGAAATCGGAATCAATGATCTTATTAAGGGACGGGATAAAGATTCAGTTCTTTCTGATTACCTGGGTCTGGTCAATGTCATTCGTTCCGGATCAGGGAAAACACAGCTATTTATACAAAGCTTGTTACCGACAAACCGAAAGAGCGAGACCACGGGTGCAGACTTAACTGAATCGGTCAAGTATATAAATGAACAATTGAAGGATTATTGCAGGAAAAATCAATTTGTATTTATTGACCTGTATGCCGGCATGGTTGAAAACGGCTTTCTGAAAAAAGAGTTTGATTCTGGCGATGGCCTGCACCTGAGCGGAAAAGGGTATTTGTATTGGATCAGCCAGATTGAATCGTATGTGCTTAAATAAAGGAGACAGTAGTTAGGTGACGGAAAAACCCTTACCCTTCCCCGACTTCATCGGGGTAAACTTTCACCTCAGGATCCGGATTTTACTGATCACTGTTCTCTGTTCTCGGTCCCTGCACTTCGATGGTGCTCAGTGACCAGGCAAAGTCGAAGGGCTGATTTTTGTTTTCATATCCTTTAACTCTTAACTCTTAACTCTTAACTCTTAACTGAAAAATATGTGTCTCGCCATACCAGGAAAAGTACTCTCGATTAATCAGGATGATGCCATGCTGCGGATGGGAAAAGTGTCCTTTGCCGGCGTGGTGAAAGATATCTCGCTGCAATGGGTTCCTGAAGCCGTGGTGGGGGATTATGTGTTGGTTCATGTGGGATTTGCCTTGAACATCATTGATCAGGAAGAGGCCGAAAAAACCCTTGAACTGCTGCGTGAACTGGGAGAAGGAGAGGTGCCGCAATGAAGTATCAGGATGAATACCGCGATGCCGATCTGGTTCGCCGGCTGGCAGCGGAACTGGAACACATCACCACCCGCGACTGGACACTCATGGAAATCTGCGGGGGCCAGACGCACTCCATTCTGAAATATGGCATCGATGACTTTCTTCCGCCGGAAATCCGTCTGGTGCATGGACCTGGCTGCCCCGTCTGTGTGACACCGCTGGAACTGATTGATCAGGCGCTGACCATTGCCCGTATGCCCGGCGTGATTCTGACGACCTTTGGCGATATGATGCGCGTGCCCGGATCGGAAACCGACTTTCTGACGCTTAAAGCCAATGGGGTTGATATCCGGATGGTGTACTCACCGCTCGATGCGGTTCGTCTGGCAGAACGAACCCCGGATAAGGAGATCGTTTTTTTTGGTGTCGGATTTGAAACCACCTCTCCGGCCAACGCCATGGCCGTCAAAGTGGCCGCTCAATTGGGCTTGAGGAATTTTTCCCTGCTGGCCAGCCAGGTGTTGGTCCCGCCCGCCATCCGGTTTCTGATGTCGCAGCCCGATTGTGAAATACAGGGTTTTCTGGCTGCGGGTCATGTGTGTACCGTTATGGGCTATGAAGAGTATGAACCGCTGGCCGAGGAGTTTTCCATTCCCATTGTAGTGACGGGTTTTGAACCGGTGGATATTTTGTCGGGAGTATTGCAGGTCGTCCGGCAACTGGAATCGGGATCGGTGTCGGTGGTGAATCAGTATAACCGGATTGTCCGACGGGAAGGTAATGTGCAGGCCCGTCAATTGCTGAAGGATCTGTTTACCATCACCGACCGGAACTGGCGGGGAATTGGTGAAATACCATCCTCGGGATTCCGGTTACGTGAGGAATATGCGGCGTGGGATGCAGAGAAAAAATTCAATGTTGGCTCGATCAAAACAAAGGAATCGGCCGACTGCATGGCCGGGCAGGTCATGATGGGAAAGGCAGAGCCCACCGACTGTCCGCTGTTCGGAACGGTTTGCAATCCGGAACGACCGGTAGGTGCCCCCATGGTGTCATCGGAAGGAGCCTGTGCGGCGTACTTTACCTACCGCAGACGGGAATCGATGGCGGGAGAAACGGACCAGATCTGATTACTGACATTCAGAAAGGAAAGAGCCCATGGAAAATCCGGTGGTGATCATCAGTCGGAATCCACGGATTCAGGAGCTGCTCCGGAATCTGGATCGGGTCATTCCGACCCAGACCACCATCCTGATAACCGGCGAGACCGGAACCGGTAAGGAAGTGCTTGCCGATTACATCCATCAGACGAGCGACCGGGCTCCTTTCCCTTTTGTAAAACTTTCCCTCTCGGCCATGCCTGAAGATTTGCTGGCAAGCGAATTGTTTGGTCATGAGCGGGGTGCCTATACCAGTGCCACCACCGAAAAAAAGGGACTGTTCGAGGTGGCCAATCGCGGGACCCTGTTTCTTGATGACATTGATGATGTGCCTCTTTCCATTCAGACGAAATTGTTGCGGTTTCTTGAATCGGGGGACATGATCAGAGTCGGGGGCATCCATCCTGTCAAAGTGGATGTCCGGTTGGTGGTTGCCTCCAAAGTCAACCTGAAGAAAATGGTGGATTCCGGTCGGTTCCGGTCCGATTTATACTACCGGCTTCACGTCTATCCGGTTCAGCTTCCTCCATTGCGGGACCGTCGGGAAGACATTCCCCTGCTGGTTGATTTTTTCAACAGACAATTCGGCAACGGAGCGCCGATACGGCTGGATGAAAAGGTGTTGTCCCGTTTAATGGCGCATGACTGGCCGGGAAACATCAGAGAGCTGAAAAATGTGGTTCACCGTCTGGTTTTGCTGAATGATTCAAAAACCGGTTTGCCGGATTTACCAGAAGATTTTCTGCCATTCGGATTTTCATCTGTTTCTGGAACGGATTGCCTTTCCTGTCTGATCGGACAGGAAAAAACATTTGAGCAGGTGGTGCACTGTCTTGAAGGTCGGCTGATACGGTATGCAATGGCAGAAACGGGTGGAAACAAGCAGCAGGCTGCTCACCGTCTGGGCTTGAGCCCGTCTACGTTTCGTGACAAACTGGAGCGGGTTGAAAAGGGAGGAATATCTATCTATTCATCCTGTTCGGATTGTTAAGAAATCACCACTTCTTCAGCAATCAAATTTATCACTTCACGGATCACATCCGGAATAACCGCACGGATGGCAGGCGATAATTCACCGGTAATAAGATTTGATTCCTTCACCGAAATGGTGATCAGGTGGACCGCAGGCTGATCTCCCAAAAGCTGAGCCGTCCGGACCAGATCGGCAAGTCCGATGTCATGTGCAGAGAGAGACGACGGGTAGTCCGCGGCAAACCGGGGATGGCGGATGGTGATGGTACCTTCCGGCTGGTTATCCAGGCAGGCATCAATCAGTATCAGTCTCGGGAAAGTTCTGAAGCACTCCAGCAGAAGAAAGCCACCGGTACCGCCATCAAGCAGATGCCAGCCGTGGGGCAGTTTCTCTTTGCCGAGTCCGGCGATGACGGCAGGACCGATGCCCTCATCGCCGAGAAGCACGTTACCGATTCCGAGAATCAAACCGCTATCAGGTTGAGGATGCATTGGATTGTTGTTCTTCTTTCTGCAGGTCGTGAAATTTTTTACGGCTGATAAATTTCCACCCTCCCACCATCGAGGTGGTGACACCGCTCCCATCCACGTAATCATGGAAAAAGACCAGATAAACATGAAAGATGGTGAACACAATCAGAAGCCACATGATTGCGTGATGCCACTGTCTGGCTGCAAGATCACCACCCATCAGCGGGATGATCCATGAAAAGGATTGAGCAATCCAGGAATGACTCATGGCAGCATAGAGACCAAATCCGGTCACAATTTCAAAAATGAATGCCAGATAGACGATGAAGTAGGTGAAATAGGCAATGGAATTATGGGCCGGTGATTCGATATCCTTGTGTTTAAACTGAAACACATCCACAGTCAGAACATCAAGCATGTTTTTCAGATGCTTCTTTCTGTAAGGAAAAAAATTCCGCCAGTGAACGTATTTATTTCCGACAAATCCCCAATAAATCCGGATGATGAAATTAAAGAGGAAGACATAGGCGGCCACAAAGTGGATAAACCGGACCCATCCGAACCAGTAGCTCATCGAGGCATCATTCCCGCCATGCTGCAGAACGATCGGATCCCCGATCAGATAGCCCGTCACAATCAGGACCCCGACGGTGATTACGGTAACCCAGTGAAAAAACCGGACGGGCAGTTCCCACACATAAATGCGGTAAAGTTGTTCTGCTTTCCGAAGCATGTGATCCTCCTTTACCAGGTTCCGATCTGGTGAATGTAACTGCCTTTTTCATCATACAAATGCACCGCACAGGCCAGACAGGGATCGAAACTGTGAATGGTGCGGAGCACTTCGAGCGGATTGAGAGGATCGGCAACAGGTGTTCCGATCAGTGATGATTCATACGCTGACATCTGTCCTTTGGAGTCGCGGGGAGAGGCATTCCAGGTACTTGGCACCACCATCTGGTAATTCTCGGTCTTCTTGTTTTTAATGACAATCCAGTGGGCAAGCGCTCCCCGGGGTGCTTCAGAAAGTCCCACTCCCTTTGCCGTTTCTGGCCAGAGATCGGGATCCCATTTGGCGTCATTGAAAGTCCGCGTATCCCCGTTCCGGATGTTCGAAACCAGTTGATTGTAAAATTCAAGCGACCAGCGACTGACCAATCGGGTTTCGATTCCGCGTGCGGCGGTCCGCCCAAGCGTGGAAAAAAGAGCGGTGACCGGTACGTTCAGATCACGGAGGGCAGCACCCACTGTTTCTTTGATTTCCTCCTGTCCGGCAGCATAACCCACCAGCATGCGTGAAAGCGGTCCGACCTCAACAGGAAATCCCTTCCAGCGCGGTGTTTTCAGCCAGCTGTATTTTTCTTCCACCTTCAGATGCTCATAGGGTGGTTTTGGTCCGGAATAGGCCAGATTGGTTACTCCATTCCAGGGGTGTTTTCCAACTTCATCACCTTCCAGATACTCATACCATGATCTGGAAATGAACTCCTTGATCTGTTCGGGATCTTTTCCATCTACTTCATATACTTTTGAGAGATCGCGGTTGAGGATGACTCCACGTGGAAATTTGAATGAGGATGGATCGGTAAATTGGTTGGTTGGCAGATCGCCATATGCCAGATAATTCTCGAGACCACCACCAATGGCTCCCCACTCTTTGTAGAAGGAGGCAATGGCCATCAGATCTGGCAGATAAACCTGCTCAACAAAGGTGTGAGCCTCATCGAGAAGATGTTTCACAAGGGCCAGGCGCTCGGCATTAATGGCGTTCGATTCCTCAATGTTAAAAGAACAGGGGACTCCGCCGACGAGATAATTCGGGTGCGGATTCTTTCCGCCGAAAACCGCATGAATTCTCACCACTTCCTTCTGCCATTCCAGTGCATCGAGGTAATGAGAAACCGCCATCAGGTTGGCTTCCGGAGGCAGATGATAGGCCTTGTGACCCCAGTATCCTTTGGAAAAAATTCCCAACTGACCACTGTCCACAAATCCCTTCAGCCTTTTTTGCAAATCCCGGAAATGACCAACGGAGCTTTTGGGCCAGGATGATATGGATTGTGCCAGCCGTGCTGTTTCTGCCGGATCGGCTTTCAGGGCACTGACCACATCGACCCAATCGAGTGCATGAAGATGATAAAAGTGAACCACATGGTCCTGCATGTACTGAGTGCAGAACATGATATTTCTGATCAGGTCGGCGTTGGGTGGAATCTGGTAATCCAGTGCATCTTCCACCGCCCTGACCGAGGCAAGTGCATGAACTGTTGTGCAGACTCCGCAGACCCGCTCCACAAAGGCCCAGACATCGCGGGGGTCGCGGTCTTTCACAATCAGTTCAATTCCCCGGACCATGGTGCCGGCGCTGTAGGCATCGACGACCTTGCCGTTTCTGACTTCGATTTCCAGCCGGAGGTGACCTTCGATTCTCGTCACCGGATCGATGACAATGCGTTCAGCCATGATTATTCTCCTTCTTCCTTGATGGGCTCATCCTCGCGGACGCTTTCATCGATATGTTTTCTGATCACTTTTTTCTTGGCAACATTCGTAACCACCGCATGGGTCAGAATTCCGGCACCGGTGGCAATTCCCAGACCCAGTCCGATGGTGTCAGCATTGGTCTCAATTCCAAATCCGGGAAAAGAGGCCAGATGCTGGTAAAAGGGACCGTGATCCCAGAAATTGGCTTCGCTGCATCCGATACATCCATGTCCGCTCTGAATCGGAAAACTGGTTCCGTCATTCCATCGTGTCACCCCGCAGGCATTGTAGGTCACAGGTCCCCTGCAGCCAACCTTGTAAAGGCAATATCCCTTTCGGGCATTTTCATCATCGAATTGTTCGACAAATAAGCCGGCATCGTAATTTGGGCGACGATAACAGGTATCATGAACCCGCCGGCTGTAAAAGGCCATGGGCCGTCCCAAACCATCGAGATGCGGAATGGAACCGAATGCCATCAGGTGAACAATGATTCCAGCCATAACCTCACCGATGGGCGGACATCCAGGTACCTTGATTATGGGCTTGCCGTGGATCAGTTCGTGAATGGGAGTGGCACCGGTCGGATTCGGGTAGGCACCCTGAACACATCCGTTGCTGGCACAGCTTCCCCAAGCGATGATGGCTTTTGCTCCTCCGGCTACTTCTTCGAGGATAGATCCGGCCGTTTTTCCGCCAATACAGCAGTAAACTCCATTTTCTTTTGTGGGTACCGATCCTTCAATCAGCAGCAGATAGTTACCATTGTTAGCCTTTATGGTTTCCTGAAGTGCAGCTTCTGCCTGATGACCGCTCGCCGCCATAAGGGTTTCACTGTAATCAAGAGAAATGGTATTCAGAAGCATATCGGCTACAATGGGATGGGAGCTTCTTAAAAACGATTCGCTGCAGCAGGTGCACTCCTGAAAATGCATCCAGATGAC
Organism: Bacteroidota bacterium; assembly: GCA_013360915.1. Lineage (NCBI taxonomy): Bacteria > Pseudomonadati > Bacteroidota > Bacteroidota bacterium. Next base: position 13,499 of record JABWAT010000024.1, on the reverse strand, counting down.
GGCCGGTCGTTTCTGAGTTTCCATGGCGTGGACCACTTTTCCGATTCCGGTGGATTCAATCCCGATAAAAGCACCTACCCAGGCACAGAATTTCAGAAAATCCCGTCGGGAATATCCTCTGGACTGCATGTCTTCCCACAGGGTCTTGTCTTTATTGTTCATCTGGAGTCTCCTTTTCGAATGGCTGCAAGGATTGAGTGCTCTTTGGTGGGTTTGATTCTGAAAAACCAGGCTCACAATGCAGAGGGACAGAATCCCCCAACCGGATGGTGGTTTCCTGTACAACAGTCTGAATCACCTGCCGGGGTACCAGTAAAGTAAGTGTGGCATCGCTGTCAGTAGTGATTACCGAGACAACTGTTGATTCAATGACGATACCACCGGGCAACCGGTGACTGAGGTGTATTGAATGCATGAAAGACCCCTTTACAACAACCTTGCCGGAATGAAAAGCATGTTTCGGGATGGCTTTAAACAGTCACGTTGGTTCAGGTCCGCGGATTTCCGGTAAGTGGTCACGGATTTCCGTGACGATTAAGCTGAGTGGAAACCGATCGGCAGATTTGCCATCTTACAAACTGAGGCACCCATGACAACCCACTTTTCCTGTCCCATTCCGGTCACTACCCACACGCAGATTCTTCTCGGTCATGGCTCGGGCGGAACTCTGATGAATCAATTGCTTGAAAAGCACATTTTTTCCCGGTTCCGTAACAGCATGATTCAGGAGCGGCATGACGGAGCGATGCTACCTGTGCAAACGGGAACGCTGGCTTTTTCCACCGACAGCTATGTCGTCCATCCGCTGATTTTTCCCGGAGGTACCATCGGCGATCTGGCGGTGAACGGAACGGTCAATGATCTGGCCATGTGCGGCGCCATTCCGCGGTATCTGTCGCTGGCTTTTATCATCGAGGAAGGGTTGCCGCTTTCAACCTTTGAAGTCATTCTGGAATCCATTGCGACATCTGCCGCCGCCGCCGGAGTGGAAATCGTCACCGGTGATACCAAAGTTGTTGAGCGTGGGAAGGGGGATGGACTTTTCATCAACACATCGGGCATCGGCACCATTCCAACAGGAATTTCCATCCGGCCAGCCAACATCCGTCCGGGCGATCAGATTCTGGTGAACGGACCGGTGGCAGCGCATGGCATGGCAATCATGGCGGTGCGGGATGGATTGGAGTTTGATGCTCCGATTCTGAGCGATTCCCGTCCGTTAAACGGATTGGTCCAGGCCATGCTGGCGGCCGATCCCACCATCCGGGTGATGCGTGATGCCACCCGTGGTGGTCTCTCGAGTGCCCTCAATGAACTGGCCACCGCCTGCAGTCACACCATCCGGATACGTGAAACTGACATTCCCATCGATGAACCGGTGGCGGCCGCTTGTGAACTGCTCGGATTTGATCCGTTGTACGTGGCCAATGAAGGGGTGTTTGTGTCATTCGTGGCCGCTGAAACGGCACAAAAGGTTCTTCAGGTGATGCGGAACCATCCGGCCGGTGAACGGGCGGCCATCATCGGCGAGGTGACTTCAGAAGCCACACCGCGGGTAATCATGAAAACCCGCATTGGTTCTAACCGGGTGGTTGATATGCTGGCGGGGGATCAGTTGCCGAGAATCTGCTGATTTCCTTAACCCAGAATGGGAAATGCGTTTTAACGCAGAGACGCCAAGGTTAAATACAGAAGACCGCAAAGTTTTTTTTGGTTTTAATACGAATACCTCAGCGTTCTTTACGAATATTTTGCGTCGTTGCGTTTAAATACGTTTTAACGCAGAGACGCCAAGGTTAAATACAGAAGACCGCAAAGTTTTTTTTGGTTTTAATACGAATACATCAGCGTTCTTTACGAATATTTTGCGTCGTTGCGTTTAAATACGTTTTAACGCAGAGACGCCAAGGTTAAATACAGAAGACCGCAAAGTTTTTTTTTGGTTTTAATACGAATACATCAGCGTTCTTTGCGAATACATTGCGTCGTTGCGTTTAAATGCATTTTAACGCAGAGAGTGCAAAGAGAAATTCAAGAAGACCACAAAGTTTTTTTTTGGTTTTAATACGAATACATCAGCGTTCTTTGTGAATATGTTGCGTCATTGCGTTTAAATGTCTTCTAAACATCGAAGCAAGAAAATCCTACTTCAGGATCACCACTTTTCTGGTCATCTGCCTTCCCTCACCTTCCGCACGAATAAACGCCACCTGACTGGACAGCCCGGCGGCATCTATCCGGAAAGAATGACTGCCTGGTCCGACCGGACCGGCATACACTTGCTGCAAGATCTGCCCGGTGATTGAATAAAGGGTCAGGTTCACGTTGGTGGAGTGATGTACAGTCAGATCGAACTGCGCGGATGGATTGACCGGATTCGGGTAAACAATTCCAAGGGAAAAAGCAGAAGGCAGTTCTGGTTCCTTAACCGAAACCGGTGTTTTCTTTACTGCCTGATGGTACACACCCGTGCTGGTTGAAATCCAGAGGGTGTCATTCAACGTCACCATGTCATACACCACGGTTCCCGGCCACCATTGAGTCTGGTTCCAGGTAAGTCCGTCATCACCCGACGTGAGCAGGTAAGATCCCGTCAGTCTGGATAAAAACACGTACACCGAATCACCACTTTGCACCATGGGAGCGAAGGAAAAAAACCGGCTTGAAGGAGCAACGTGGGTAAACGGTCCGGATACGGAAGACGCGCGGTAAATTCCGTTGGTGGCCGACAGCAACAGTGAGCCTGAATCCGTCCGGACACCGCCCAGAATAAAAAGAATCTCTCCTGAGAACGTGCCGAATGGAGTATGCGACCAATCCGATCCATCGGGTGACCGGTAGGCAAAGGTTCCATTGGCTCCGGCCGACGCAATCAGGGTATCGCCATCGGTAAAAAGCTGATTGATGTTGTAGTGCAGGTTGCTGATCAGTCCGGAATTCATGGCCTGCCAGGTGTTGCCGTTTAACTGATAAACCCCGCTGCCGACGGTTCCCGTCACCACCTGATTTTTCCAAACCGTCAGTGACTGAGGATAAAGGAATTGAGGAGGATCTCCGAACACCGGGTAACCCGCCGTTAACGGCTCCCAGGAGTCACCCTGATTGTCACTCCGATAAACGGCGCCATCAAGTACACCGGCATACCAGTTTTGCTGATGAGTGGTGAAGGAAGCCACCAGATCGATATCAGACTGTATGGATTTGAACTCCCAACCGGACTTTTCATTTTCCCGGATCCAGACACCGGATGATCCGGTAACGACCAGTTGCCCGCCATCGGAATGAAGATCGTACAGTTCCGGATCAGTGACGGAAGGTTCATGAATCCACTGTGCCACCGACAGGAACGGTGACAGGAAAAACAAACCAGACAGAATCGTGCTTTTTAACATTCAGACCTCATTAATCCGGGGAGTCGTACGGACGGGAGAGCGGATGGGTTTCGTAAATACGTTTTAACGCAGAGAACGCAAGATTTTTTAATATGGACGCAAAGGCGCTAAGGCGCAAAGATTTATTTGATTTTTAAATACAGGAACATCTGCGGTCTTTGCTCTTCTCTGCTACCTCTGCGGTAAAATTGCTTCACCGCAGAGAGCGCAAAGAGAAATTCAAGAAGACCGCAAAGATTTTTTGGTTTTTAATACAAGAACCTCAGCGTTCTTTGCGAATACGTTGCGTCATTGCGTTAAATGCGTTTTTACGCGTTTAAAGGAAATTGAAATTCAGCATTTACTCTCCTGGCACCCATACAAACCGGTACGGCAGCCTGGCATCGTCACCGGCATAGTCCACTCCGATCCGGGGGGTGACTTTCACTTCTGTATCAGGGACGACCACTCCCCGGTCTTCAATCCAGATGCGGTTGCCTGTCAGATCGGTTCGATCATCTGCACGGGTAATCCCTAGAGCCTGACACACCGTTCCCGGTCCGGCGGCAAGCGGTGTTTTTGGTTTCGGAAATCCACGGCGTTCGTGCATGAACTCTATGCCATCCACCGGAAAAATGGAACGGATCAGAATGGCATGGGGTTCCCCTTCCGGACCGGTGACCACGTTCATCATGTGATGAAGTCCGTAACACAGATACACGTAAGCCACTCCGCCCGGGTGGTACATGGTCTCTGTGCGGGCCGTGCGCCTCCCGTTCCATGCATGCGAAGCACGGTCTGTGACACCGGCATAGGCTTCACACTCCGAAATCCAGCCGGAGGTGAGTTGATCACCCTGAACCGTCACCACCAATTTGCCAATCAGGTCCCTTGCCATGCGAACCACGTCACGGGATTGGTAAAAGTCACGATTCAGTTTGCGTTGTGTCATCAGATGTCTCGATTTTTGTTGCCACCTTTTTCAGGTATTCTGCAGTGCAGATTCTGAAGGCGTTGGATGAAACAGCCTCGGTTGTAAAGATATTGAAATATTGAGTAGTCAGAGTCACCATGAGTATTCTCAAAGTTGCCCGGATGGGTCATCCGGTTTTAAAGAAAATCGCAGAACCGGTTCCGGTTGAAGACATCCGTTCAGACCGGATTCAGCGTCTGATCGAAGATCTGATTGAAACCATGGCGGAGTATCACGGCGTGGGTCTGGCAGCACCTCAGGTGCATGAATCCCTGCAGATTTCGGTGATCGAAGTGAAATCGAATCCGCGGTATCCCCATGCAACCGTCATTCCTCTGACGGTTCTGATCAATCCGGTGATTACACCCCTGACCGGTGAAAAACGCTATGGCTGGGAAGGATGTCTGTCGCTTCCGGGTTTACGGGGTGCGGTTCCGCGGTTTACAAAAGTCAGAGTGCAGGCCTTTGACCGGATGGGTCAGCCCCTCGATTTTGAAGCCAGCGGATTCGAAGCGGTGGTGATTCAGCATGAAACCGACCATTTATTCGGGACCCTGTTTATCGAACGGATGGATGATCTGAAACAATTGTATTTCGAAAAAGAATGGGACCGGTATGCCGGACCGCTTACTCAGCTTCCCGTGATTGATTGAAAGCCGGTTAGGCAGACCGACCTTTCCGGAACGGATTATTTCATAAAACACATACAGAACCATGAAACGACTTTTACTGATTTTTTCACTTCTGATTCCGGTTGCAGTTACCGCACAGGTTCCCCGTTTCCTGACGGCGGATATGACGAATCAATCGGGGACCTCCGGTTCAAAGGACTATTCGACCGGTTATGACTTCGAGTCACTGTCCTTTGGCAGTTACCGGTTTGTTGCCAGTGCCGATGCCTCGGGTGACCGGTACTTCCGGTTCAGGAACACCAGCGGAACCGACCGTCGCCCCGCTTCCAACGGAGATGTCATTTCCCTGAATCAGAATTCGGCTTATACCTCCATTTTTGATGGAAATTTTAACGCCTTCCGTATCACCGGGACGAATACAGGTTACCGCTACATTTTCAAGACCAATGCCGGGGTCACCCAGGTCGCGGTTATTGAAATACAGGGAACCAACCTTCGGTCGATTTCAACCGTATCGCAGTCTCCGGTGGCCGGATCGGTTTTTCACGGTCAGACGGTGACCGTTTCGGTGACCCTGTCGGGTGCATTCGATGCGGGCCAGGCCGCCTGGCTGCGATACACCACCGATGGTTACGCCACCTCCACCGTGGTGAAACTGACGGGATCCGGAACGAGCTATTCGGCTGAGATTCCGGCCTCGGTTAATCAGGCAGGTACCACCGTGTCTTATTACCTGCTGACCTCGGGAGATTATGGCTCCATGACTGGTTCGCTGGCCGACCTGCTCACCATCAACGGGAACAACAATGGTGGATCGAACTACTCCTACACCGTTCAGGCATGGACAACTGCTCAGGCCGGAAACTGGAGTGCCGCCGCTACCTGGACTGCCAATGCCGTTCCCCCAACAGCTTCCAACATGGGGAATGTGTCGGTGAATCATACCGTCCTGCTCGATCAGAATGCATTGATTGCCGGGGCCACCATTGCAGGCGGACAAACCCTCACGGTTGACAACGGCATCACCCTGATCACCACCAACGGGATTTCGAACAGCGGATCCTTTCAGGTCAACGGCACCCTGCAGATCAATGCCGGTGGTTATACCAACAACGCCCCTGCATACGGCTCATCATCCACCCTCATTTACAACACAGGCGGTTCTTACAATCGCAACATCGAATGGTCATCGGCGGACGGACCCGGTTACCCGGCCAACGTGATCATTCAGGGATCCACCAATCTGTCCATGGGATCCGGATCCGGGTCCCTGGCAGCTTCAGGAACGGTAACGGTAGCCAGCGGATCGACCTTTTCACTCGGAACCCGGACCGGGGCCATCACCATTGCCGGTGATTTTTCCTGCAGCGGAACCACCACACTTTCCAGTAATTCAGGTGGTGATCTGATCCTTCAGGGAAATGGTTCCTTTCCATCGGGAAGTACGTTTACCGCGAACAACCGTGCACTGGTCTTTACCGGCTCGGCCGATCAGACCCTGACGATGTCGGGAACCGGATCGGTGGCCTATTTGCTGGTGAACAAACCATCGGGTGATCTCGTGCTTGGATCCGGCATCACGGTGAACGGATCCACCGGAAATATTCTGCAGATTCAGAATGACGGCGGCATCGATCTGAATGGTCAGACACTGACTGTATCGGGAACCGGTACCGGCATTCTGGTGGCCGGGACCAATGGTGCCACGGCCCGCCGGATCGAAGGCGCTTCGGGAACCCTGCTCCTGCAAACCGGCACACAAACCATTTCATCCTCCGATTCACGAACCCTTTCCATCGGAAGCAACATTATGATGTCCCTGACTGCGGGCTGCGATTTCGGGGCCTCGCTGACGACCATCAACGGAACCCTGAGACTCAATCCGGGTGGATTCGTGAGCACCAATGCGCCGGTGTATGCAGCCGGGTCGGTGCTCTCGTACAACACAGGTGGTGTCTATGGCCGTGCGCTGGAATGGTCCTCTACCTCGGGGGCCGGGTACCCGCATCATGTCTCGGTATCGGGAAACACCACGGTCAACCTGTCCAACGGCGGATCCGCCATCCGGCAACTGGCCGGCAATCTGTCTGTGGAATCCGGATCGACCCTGTCGCTGAATGGAATGACTCATTCGGTCACGGTATTGGGAACCACATCGGTTGACGGAACCCTATCGATGGGCAACGCGAGTGCCCTGCTGACCCTTACCGGAAATGCACAAATCAACGGAACCCTGTCGCTTGGTACCTCCTCGGGCGGAGATGTATCGGTGAGCGGAAATCTCGCTTTCAGTTCTTCTTCCACGTTTACCGGGAATAACCGGGCCATTTTCTTTGCCGGAAATGGCACTCAGGTACTCAGCCGGCCATCGGGGTCTCTGACCGTTCCGTACCTGGTCATCGGATCGGGATCCAATGTGTCCATGGTACAGCTTTCAGGGGTAAATCTTACCGTATCGGCTCCGCTGGGTGGCAATGCCATCAGCTTCAATTCGGCATCGGACCGGTTCGACATCAATGGCCGTTCTCTCACGGTATCCAACGGAGCCATCAGCGGCCCGGGACAGTTTCGCGGATCGGCTTCCTCCTCTCTTTCCATCCAGGGAACGGGAAATGCAGGAACCTTCACGTTTGAATCGGGTTACCGGTCGCTTGCCAATCTCACAATGGACCGTACTTCCTCGGGTCGGGCCACGCTGGCCAATGATATGACGGTAACCGGTTCTCTGGGTCTGACCAATGGTGATCTGATCATCAACGGAACCACCCTTACCCTGACCGGTTCGGTGGAGCGCTCGTCGGGTGCCATCTGGTCCGAAGCAGCCACGCCCGGATCGCTGACTCTTTATGGCAGCGGAACCGGCGGAACCGTGGCTTTTTCTGCCGGGAATCAGACGCTTACAGCTCTGACCATGAATCAGTCCGGACGTGAATTGAACCTGGCCGGATCGGTGACCATTACCAGCAGTCTGGCGGTACAGGCCGGGACTCTCGATCTCAATGGCAATCACATCGTCACACTGGGGTCATCCGCCACGGTTTCCGAATCGGAAGGAAACAGCGTGATCAACTCCAATCCATCCGGAACGGGGTACATCACCATTACCATTGCCCCCGGCACGGCGATGTCAGGTCTGAATCCGGGATCTCTTGGTCTGGAACTGACCTCCGGCACCGATCCGGGAAATGTGACGATCCGCCGGTATCACACGGCCCGTTCCATTTTCGGTCTTGAATCGGTCAAACGGTATTTCGCTGTGGCACCTGATAACAATTCAGGAACGGCGGTCACCTTCAGGTATAACGAACTGAACGATCTGAATTACAGCTATGAATCCAATCTGCGACTGTACGAATCGACCGATGCCACCACCTGGACCCTTCGTCCGACTTCCTCGGTCAGCACGGCACAAAATCTGGTATCAGAATCGGGATTGGGCGGATTCGCTGCTTACTACACCGTTGCAGAGGAACTTTATGCCACGGTAGCCGACGGAAACTGGACCAGCACCTCCACCTGGTCGGGCGGATCGGTTCCGCCGGATGGATCGACCGTTTCCATTGGTCATCAGGTCACGCTGGATACCAGTCCGGCCATGGCCACCGTTCTGATTGCCGCAGCCGGGGAACTTGATCTTTCGACAGAGAGTCTGCTCATTCAGGACGGAGGCCGTCTGATCAACAACGGCACCTTCACCGCATCCGGAGGAACGGTGACCTTTGATAGCAATGGGCGGATTGATGGTTCTGCGGCTCCGGTTTTCTACGATCTGAAAGCTGAAAACGGAACGGTATCCACCTTTGGAAACTGGACGGTTACCAATTCCTTTGCGGCCGGAACCGGAACCATTTCCATGCGGAATGCCGGTTCCATCACGACAGCTGCCACGTTTAACAACCTGATTCTGGAATCGGGAACCCGCACACTCACGGCCGACATTGGTATCGGGGGAACCCTGCAGGTGGTATCGGGTGATCTGCGCACCTCGGGAGCCCGGAACCTGACCATGAGCGGAGCCAACACAGCGATTCAGGTGGAATCCGGCGGAACCATATCTGGAACCGATGTGGGAGTGGGCAACGACCTGACTCTGGTGATTTCCGGGTCGCTCTGTACCGTGGGCGGATCCCGGTCAGAAACCGGCGCCACCACCGGACGCCTGTTTTTTAATACCACCGTTAACAACGGTTCAACACTGGCGCTCAGCCGTCCTTTTCTGGTGAAATATGGCACCTTTGCAGTCAACGGAACCTTGCAACTCAATGCAAACGGTCTGGTAGAAACCGGAGTGGTGAGTTCCCTTCCACCTGCTTACGGATCGGGGGGAAGCCTGGTCTATGCGACCGGAACCTCAGTCACTGCAACAGCCTCTGAATGGCCGGGCACGTCGCAACCCTCCTCGGTCACTGTAAATAACAACACGTCTCTGACCCTGCCGGCCTCGTTTTCAAGAACGCTGACCGGGCATCTGAACCTGACCAGCGGCTCACTTTCGGATGGCGGAAACACGCTGACCGTCCAGGGAAATCTCACCGGATCGGGCACACACACCGGCGCGGGGTCGATTACCTTATCGGGCGGATCCTCCGCGCATCAGATCAGCGGAGTGACCTCTGAAAACCTGATTCTCTCGGATGTGCAGGGGGCGGCTCTCACCGGCAATCTGGTGGTGACCGGGACCCTCACCCTGACCACCGGCACCTTGTCGGTCGGAAACCGGACGCTCGAAATACGGAATCCGATTGCAGGAACACCGGCCAATCTTTCCACCACATCCTTGTCCGGTTTGGTGGTTGCCGGCTCGGCCGGATCCATTTCCATTCCATCCGCTGTCAGCAATCTGAATACTCTGACAGTCACCAACTCATCGGCCGGCGTGTCGCTTAACGGACCCTTGTCATTGGCCGGGACGCTGACCATTGGTGCCGGAGCCAGCCTTCTGAACACCGGAAACAACCTGACGGCTGCCGGAAATCTGGTGAACAATGGAGCCTTTACCGGGTCTGGTCGTGTGATCATCACCGGGGCGCCGGGGTCGGTCACCGCCTCGGGAACCGGGACCTGGTCCAATCTGGAACTGAATCAGGCAGCCGGTTTATCGCTGGCTTCACCATTGCAGGTGATTGATGAACTGCGGCTTACCGCCGGAATAATCACCACCGGGGCACATCTGGTCAGTCTGGGGTCTGCTCCCGCCGCACCAGGAAACCTTATCCGGACCAACGGTCATGTGAACGGAACGTTCCGTCGCTGGTTCGATGCCGTGACCACCACCCAGTCCCTCCTTCCGGTGGGAACCTACCAGGATTATCAACCGCTGAGTGTCTCATTTACCACGGCGCCCACCACTGGCGGCACACTGACCGCGCGGGTGATGACCGCCGATGCCGGCGGGTCCGGACTTCCCCTGCTGGATGGAACCTATCCGGTTAACACAGCCTCACAGGACCGCTACTGGGTGTGCACCAGCGGGGACGGACTGACCGGCGGGGTTTTTGATCTTGATATTCTGGCCACCAATCTGCCGGGTGTGGAAAGTCCGGGTTACCAGAACCTGCGGTTGCTCAGCCGTCTCAATTCCGGTTCGCCCTGGACGCTTCAGGGAACACACGCCGGGGCAACCGGTACAGCTTCCGCACCGGTTATCAGCCGCACCGGACTGACGGCGTTTGGTGAATTCACCGCGGGGTCCGATCTGTCCGATAACTCACTTCCGGTGGAATTGATCCGTTTTACCGCCGACCAGTCGGGACGTCAGATCACCCTTAGCTGGTCAACGGCCAGTGAAACGAATCTGGCTGCCTTTCAGGTCTTTCGTCTGAATGGGGCGGAACGTCACCCGGTTGCTGTGGTTTTTCCGGAACAGGCCTCCTCTGCTGCAGAACGGAGTTACTCGGTCACGGATCGGCTGAGTGCTTCGACCCGTCAGTTGGTGACATGGGAACTGGAAACCACCGATCTGGATGGAACCGTGACCCGTTGCCCGGTTCTGGCCACTCTGGAGGTGGAACCCATGCCCGACCGCTTTGCCATGCACCCGGCCTACCCGAATCCGTTTAATGCCGGCACGGTGATCCGGTTCGATCTTCCCGAACAGACTGTCCTTCGTCTGGATGTGTTCGATGTGACCGGTCGTCTGGTTTCAACGCTCAGTGATCAGGAGTGGCCGGCCGGTTACCACGCCATCCGGTGGGAGCCATCCGGAGTGGCTTCCGGTCTGTATCTGGTGCGTCTGGTGACGCCAGAGGCCTCGAAGGTTCATCGTGTAACACTGATCCGGTAACGGATTTTCCTGAAAGGATCTGTTTGTAACCATGCGATTTCTGATTTTTTGTCTGATGCTTTCCTTTCCCGTAAGGATGGAAGCCCAATCCAAACCATGGATGTTGACCGCTGAACTGGATCCGTTGCCCTATCTGACCGGAGGTTATTTTGCTGCCTTAACAGCCGGAACTGAGCAATGGAGAGGCCGGGTGCTGGTGGCGGATGTCAACATGCCGCCGATGATCTATCCGGAGCGGTTCGGGGACTTTCACGTTCTTTCGTTGGCTGCCTTACTGGACTATTACCCGGCTGGCCGGGAGGATGGTTTCTGGTATGCAGCGGGTCTGGTTCACTGGGATGGATCGATCCGGCATGAGGATTCAGGTCAGACCGCCCGTTGGTCCAACTGGCTGGTAAATGCAAGCATGGGCTATCTCTGGAACTGGAACTCCCGACTGGCATTCAGTCCGTGGGCGGGAGTGAGTGTCCGTGTGGCCGGACCTTCTGCAGTAACGGTTGGATCTACCCGGTTCCGGCCGGCGGCTCTGATGCCCGAAGCGTCGTTGAAAATGATAGTTTTTCTGTGGTAATCAGACTAAATCCGGATAAAGCGTTATGATTGTGTTAATCCCCTGCCCGATGGTTGAGACTTGACCGCCGGAGGGTTACCTTTAGCCTTTTCAAACCAAGGAGTCTTAAATGAAAAAATTGCTCGCGATTCTTGCACTGACCCTTTCCGCCGGGATGGCTGTGGGGCAGGTAACTGAAGATTTTGAATCAGGTACAAAAACAGCCTATGCTGCTGCAGATGTTACACTCGGTTCAGGAACTTGGACTTTAACAGATGCCCTTTTGGGAACCACAGCTTCGGACCGTTTTAATGGAACGAAATCAGTCCGATTAAGAAATGGTTCTCTAACAATGAAGTTTAATGCTTCTACAGCCGGTACAGTTTCAGTTTATCATGCACTTTATGGCTCAGATGCATCTCAAACATGGAAACTTCAGCAATCAATTGATGATGGTGCAAATTGGACTGATGTTGGATCCGCTGTTACCACTTCTTCTACATCACTTGCCCAAGTAAGCTTTGTTGTGGATCTCAACAGTCCAGTTCGATTCCAAATTGTAAAAACAAGTGGTGGAACCACACGGATTAATATTGATGACTTTTCAATTACAGCATTCGGAGCGAATACTGCCCCTTCAATTACTGATGTTGCAAGAACAGCTTATATTCCTGAACCAGTAGATAATTTAACAGTGACCAGTACGATAACTGATAATGGTTCAATTTCTGCTGCCTATCTCAGATACACCATTAATGGGGGAGAAATAGATTCCAGCTTGGCAACCAACACCAGTGGTTCTTCTTACTCTGCGACAATCAGTTCAGAACTTATTTCGGATGGTGATTTTGTTGTTTATTCCTATTCGGCATTGGATAATCTTGGTGCATATTCTAAGTCAACTGATTCGAAAGTTTTCGTTGGTACTACATCAATAAGCACTCTTCGTGTTAATGATATGAACGGACTGAACGTTTATAATAATTCAGTTGCCCGTATTGTTGGAACAGCATCATTTCCGAATGGTGTAACTAGTGCCACCAATATGGATTGGTATTTACAGGACGAGTCAGCCGGGATAAACATTTTTAAATTCGGCGATGCAAGTTTTCCTGTTGAAATTGGTACCAAGTATACAGTGTCAGGAGTTGTCACTCCCTTTAATGGTCGACTTGAAATTGTTCCTTCTTCAACCTCGAACATTGTAAATTCCGGCAGTGGAATACTTCCTGATCCAACCACCGTTGTTGTTCCTTCTGTTGCAGGTTTTTTAGCCTCACCAGAGGATTATGAAGGTGAATTGGCTTCATTTAAAAATGTTCAAATTTCATCAGGTACCTGGCCTGCAACATCAACATTTGTAACAACTCTTCTTGTCTCAGATGATGGGGGTGTAAATTCAATTGCATTATATATAAACACCACAACTGGTGGAATTGAACAAGTTGGTACTTTTGATGTAGTTGGTATTATTCGCCAGGATGATAACACAAGTCCTTTCAATGCTGCCTATCAGATTGTTCCACGTTCTGCTGATGATTTTTATCCAGCCAACACCCTGCCCGTCGAACTGGCTTCCTTCACAGCTTCCGCTTTCGGCTCCGGTGCAAAACTGGTCTGGTCCACCAAAACCGAGCAGAACAATGCCGGATTTGAAGTGGAAAGAAAAACCACCGGTAACTGGACTTCC
>JABWAT010000023.1 GCA_013360915.1 Bacteroidota bacterium | reverse complement strand
GTCTAAAAGTCCTGCCTTCTTCATGTAAGTTTTAGCCCAGGCAGTCCTGTTATCGAAGATGGTCTGAGCACCACTTGGAAGCATTTCCTTCCTTTCAGATTCACTTATACCGAGCTTAACAGCAAGAGAATCACAAAGTTCGCGGAACTTATACTCTTTACCATCACCCAAGAGTTGGAGCAGTGGCAACATTAAAGACTGATAGTCTGGTACTGACACTTTAATTTCCTAACACTTAGTTTAAGCGGCGCTGCCTGCAACCGCGTTTTCCCGAAACCACTAACTTTAAACCCTCACATACCAACCTACCTTCCCAACCGGACCAGCCGAAGGCACAGATGGCAGCGTCCGCGTGAAACGATAGTTAGAAATGAATCACTTTTCTCCAAGACGAACCAATGTGTTTACAGTTAAATCACGCAAAGCGTTATCATCATTTAAAAGTACTCCGACTTGAGCATTAACAACTGGTGCAGCAGAATATTTTTCCATTACAATTGAAATATCCAAAATATCCGCGTTGTTCACCCAACTTTTTAAATGAGAGATTGCTTGAAGATAAACCTCTTGTGAATACAAATTATTTGTATAAATCTTGAATTCTAAACGCCTATCTTTAAAAGTAGCCATTACCAAATCAGTATCAGTATATCTCAAATAATACGGATATTGTTTTTGCTTTATATAATAATATTGTCTCAAACGGACGGGGGTCTTCTCAACACGAAAGGAAATTAAGTATGTGCTAGTAAATTTATTAATGAAGCTTACATTACGAATAAAAGACATACTTTCTTTGGGGCCAATACCGTAAAGATTTAGATAATATGAATAAACTGTATCTATACTATAATTCTCCTCCCGAATAATTTTATCACGATAAATTGAAGGATAAAATGAAATATTTGAATCATTTCTATCTAGTAGAATTATACTTGCTTTCCAGACAGATATCCCGGTATGAATTATATCTAATGATAAAATAATTAAAGTAACAGCAATAAATACCACAAACTTTCTTTTCTTCTTGAAAAATAAAAATGCTCCAATTGACAATAATAATAAAAACGCAAGAACTTCAAAGAATGAACTCTTCCAAAATAGTTGTGCAAATATTTCAGTAACAAACCCCGATTGTTCCATTATTTTCATTTCTAACGCTTAGTTTAAGCGGCGCTGCCTGCGACCGAACTTTCCAGAAACCACTAACCCCAAACCCTTGAGCACAAAACTACCTTCCCGACCGGACCTGCCGAAGGCACTGATGGCAGCGTCCGCGTGAAACGATAGTTATATTGGAATCACTTTTCTCCAAGACGACCTATTGCGCTTACCGTTAAATCCAGTAATGTGTTTCTTAAATTATATTTTGCATCAATGTGATTATTTACCACAGGCGCAGGAGAACGATTATCCACGATCAATTCAACATCATCTATTTCTCTTATCTTTGCCCACTTTCTTAGCCAAATAATAGATTTAGAATAGTCTTCTTTGGAATACTTATACTTTGTGTAAAAAGTCAAAAAAAGGCGCTTATTTTTGTACAAGGCCACTGCTAGAACACTATCCGGAAGTCTTATAAGAATAGGATAATATTTTTGCTTAAAATAGTATGTTTGTTGTGTCCTCAGCGGTGTCTTTTTTACACAGACATCAATTTGGTAGGTGTTGCAAAATTAATCAAGAAAATTAATATCCTCCAACAATTTGTCCCCTACCTTAGGTCCCAGTCCATAGATATTAAGATAATTTGTATGGAATGTGTCAATTCTCCCAACATCCTCATATATAGTTGCTATTTTATAAATAGACGGATAATTGTGTTCATGTGAATTGCAATACTGATATTTATAATTGCTAGCTATTTGAAGTGAAATACCAGTATGAATAATATCAATTAGGAATAGTAGTCCTATAAATTCCAATATTGTCCTAAACACATATATACTTTTTCTAAATAAAAGAATAAATAGAATTATTAATAATGCTAATACTAGTAATTCAATAAATAATACTTTAGCAAAGAGAAGTGTGAATGTTTCTAAACTGAACTGTTTGCTATATTCTAAAGGTTCCATTTGATTCAATTCTAACCACCAATTTACGACGCAACTTCACTCACGACAGTTTGAAAACGAACTTTTGTAACCTCACAACTAACTCCGCCAATCGCTACGCATAGTCGTCGGCGTGAAAGTGATTGTTAGATTTTATGGATTAGTACTCTTATATTCAAATACATAATCCTTTAATTTATCAAATTCTTTTTTTTCATATAGTTCAAGCGATTCTTTATTAAAAAGTAAAATATATGTTTTATCTTTTACGTATAAAACTGGATACTCAAGTGTTCCATATTTTTCTGCCTCAATAATAATCCCATCAAATTTTATTTTTTCCTTGAATTGTAAAGCATTATCATAATCATCAAAGGCTATAAAAGTAACTTTATCTTGTAATATTTTAATCCCTCTAGCCCCACCACTTTTATGACCTTCTTCATAACTTATAATTGTGTCATATAAAAAGTATAGTTTTTTCTTTTCCATGATTTACTTCTATTTTATTCGAAAATTATATAAATAAATCTTTCATATAAGTTTAATTTTATTTTTTTTCCGTGTATTCGTTCTATAAATATAACAACAAGTTTATGGCGCAACGCCTCTCTATACTCTACCTTGAAACCAAAGCTCTTCCAAACCGAACCACCTGCCAGCCGTTAGGCTGCAACGACAACAGGCTTGCTGAAACCTCAGCAAGGCGTTGTCGCCATGAAACGATAGTTATATTTTATTGACTCTTCATTCAAAAAGGAATAATCAAAATCAACCTTCGATTATTAACCAGGAAACCATCCGACAAATACATCCCAATAAATTATTTCTGAAAAAAATATACTTTCATTAGTTTCCATATTTTTAAGGTAAACATCAGTGATACGAATTGTAACCTTGTACATTGTGACTTCTCCTTTTTTCAAGTCCTTTGAAGCGGTTACGAATACGTTCCCTGCATGAGCCTTATACACTTTATTTTTACCCATATTTGGGTAGGCTATATCATTGCAAAAATTAAAATAAATGCTGTCAGTACTATTTCCAGCTATAAGATAGCTAATGGAAATATTTTCATCGCCACCTGTCAAGTTAAATTCGGTGAGTTTTTTAGTTAATTGCACGGAGTTAGCGTTTATATTTACTACGATTGCAGATGTTTCATTTATATATTGATAGACCTCCAAATTTCCACACCCACCGCTCTTTGAAACTGATTCAGGTTTTGTAATACCATTTGGGTATTCAACATCCACTTCAGAATCACTGCAAGAAAGAGTTAGAAACAGAGCAGAAACAATTACCAGGAACCTCATAATATTCCATCACCAATAAAATATAACAACAAGTTTATGGCGCAACGCCGCTCGATACTCTACCTTGAAACCAATGCTCTTCCAAACTGAACCACCGACCAGCCATTAGGCTGCAACGAAAACAGGCTTGTTGAAACCTCAGCAAGGCGTTGTCGCCATGAAACGATAGTTAGGTATATTATATGTTTAGAATAATATTAGTTCTCCCACGTTTTTAAAGAAAATGGTTGTAAAACTTCTGAATTATTTAATTGATAATCTTTACCTAGTATATTCGGCTTGAGATCGTAATACCAATACATTTTCCCATTTTTGAAAGTTACGTTTTGAATATTCTCAGTTGTGGCATCAATTGAAAGTAATGGAGGATTATATATGAAATCACTTTTTCCAGAATATGGATCAAAGATATTTTTTTCTGAATAGTCAAAGGAAAAATATATTTGGGAGGAATCTTTATTGAATGTATATGTTTCCGTCTGTCTTCCTTCATAGATAATTATTTGATTGCGATAACTAATTGTCCAGCTTGTATGCGACCATCGCCCCCACAATTCAGTTTTTGATCCTGTTTCAGATGTGAATACTTTAACAGGTGTCATTAATAACTGATTACCACTTAATTTTAATTCTATTTCATGGGTAAAAATGATTTGCCAACCAAAATATGAAACAAGGGAATCGATATAAACAACGGTACCATTCTCAATTTTTAATTCTGCATTATTTATTGAATACTTACCTTCAACAATCATCCATAATTTGTTACTATTGGAATCATTACTTTCAGAATGAAAAAATGTTTGTTTATATGTATTATTTGATCTGTATTCTATAGTAGGTGATTTACCGGTGCCCAACAACTCAACTAGACGATTCTTTAACAAGTTGTCATTAGTTATTTCCTCCTGGTTATTTTCATCTGAACAACCAATAAGCGTAAATATTGATAAAAATAAGATGACTATTGTTTTCAACTAGAGATTCCTTTCAATTAATGTACCTAACAACAAGTTTAAGGCGCAACGCCTCTCTATACTCTACCTTGAAACCAATGCTCTTCCAAACCGAACCACCTGCCAGCCATCAGGCTGCAATGACAACAGGCTTGCTGAAACATCAGCAAGGCGTTGTCGCCATGAAACGATAGTTAGGCCCTACTTTTCCATTTTTCTTACCTCAACATCACCGAAACTTTTATAAACTTTAGAACCCACGACAAGTTCATATTCAATACGGTAGACCCCATTCTCATAAGAGACTAAATCGACTTGAACATCATAGAATCCGACCCCAAACTGTTGATGGTTATATAAATTCTGAAGGATTTTACCCTGGTTGTTTTTGACGACCATTGTTAGTATCGAATTTTCACCAATGTCAATAGGACATGAGACTACAGACGTTGTTGGATTTGGGTAAGCAGGATGTGGTTGTGAAATATTTGGTGCATTTGGAGGTACAGATATACCTGGTCGATGAACAACAAATAGTTTCCAGTCAGTGCTATCAATATTTCCAACCATTTCACCGATTTCATTAGTGTAGGTAATACCAGTAAAATTATTGGTACCATTTGATTCATCATTGTCATCGCTGCAAAAGGAAATACTCAATGCAAATAATACTATTAAAAACGCTTTCATAATTTACTCTCCGAAAATTCTTAATGTCTGATGCAAAATGGCCTAACTATCTAATTAGACCCCCGAGATTGGGGCGTATTGCAAGATAAGAGAATTATAACATATATACATTAGAATAAGGTTAATTCCCTGGTACTTATCATTCAATCCACTGTTATAAGTACTTGACAATGCCTTCTTATTTCGCAATCTTAACTGCATATATTGGCAGTATCAAGGAGGCGATCCCGTGAAATCTCCCTTTCTGCTCTCCGTCCGGCAAACCATCAGAGTCCAGCACCTCTCTCTCAGGACCGAGCAGGCCTATCTGAAATGGATCCTCCATTTCATCCGGTTCCATAAGAATCAACACCCCGACCAGATGGGGGCAAGCGAAATACGCACATACCTGAACTGGCTTGCCGACCAACAACAGGTCGCCGCCTCCACCCAAAACCAGGCACTGGCTGCCCTCATCTTCCTCTACCGGCATGTCATCAAACGAGAGATCGGCCCGATCGATGGAATTCATTTCGTCAAAAAACCTCCCCGGGCCCCAACTGTCCTCTCTCGCGAAGAAGTGAAACGCATTATCGCATTCCTCGATGGAGATGACTCTCTTATTACCCGGTTACTGTATGGGTGCGGACTGCGCCTGCTCGAAGCACTCCAACTCAGAATCATGCACCTCGATTTCGACAATCGAAGCATCATTGTCTTTAATGCCAAGGGATCAAAGGACCGGCGCGTTCCGCTTCCCGACTCACTGCAAGCACCGCTTCGTGAACAAATCGAACGAGTCCGGCTCATGCACCAGGCCGATTTGCAACTGGGATTGGGTGCCGTCTGGCTCCCCGAGGCCTATGCCCGGAAGTATCAATCGGGAAACCGTGACTTCAAATGGCAATTTTTATTCCCCATGTCCAGAGTCAGTGAAGATCCGGTTTCCGGGAAAACCTACCGTCATCACCTGCTTGCCTCGACGTTTCAGAGACGCCTCGCCGATGCCATCCGGCAATCCGGCATAACCAAACGGGCTTCCTCCCATACCTCCCGGCATTCCTACGCCACCCATCTGCTCGAAATGGGCTACGATATCCGAACAGTCCAGGAACTGATGGGACATGTCGATGTACGAACCACCATGATTTACACGCATGTGATTCAGGCTTCAAACCGCCTCGTCAAAAGTCCGCTCGATTGGTGAGGAGCTTGCTGTAAGAAAAGGGTGGATCAAATAAAAAAGGGTGGCCCCCGAACAAGGAGACCACCCTTTTTAAAAGAATTGCAAACCGGCCGGTTTTAAAGAACCACTGTGTTCAGCGGGTCCGGATTCAGCGTTTTTCCGATTCCCGCCAGACCGGATTGCTTTTACAACACGTTCGCGCCCATGTACTGTGGCTGTCCATCCGGTGTCTTGATCTTCAGCAGAACAGCATCACCCGATGACTTTCCATTCAGAATTTTGGTCATTTCATCCACCGTACGGACTTCCTTCCGGTCCACTTCCACAATGACCTGACCCACCGCCAACTGGCTGAAGCCGGATTCGGTCGTCAGCCGGCTGATAAATAAACCGGTTTCGGTCTGATACTTTTTCTGTTCCTGACGGGTCAGAGGACGCACTTCGATCCCCAGTTTCGGAACAGTGGCCTTGGCCACAGCAGCTTCCGACTCGGTTGCAGGTCCTTCCGGTTTACCAGACGCCACCGTTTCCAGGCTGGCCCGTTCAACCAGTTCAACACTGAAATCTTTTTCCTTATTCTCTCGCCAGATGGTCATTTTAACCTTATCTCCCGGCCGTTTCGAGGCAATGAGGGCCTGAACCATGCCTCCGGATGACACCTCGGTTCCATCCACAGAGAGAATCACATCACCCTGTTTGATTCCGGCCTTTTCCGCAGGGCCGCCCGAAACAAGATCCTGAACCAGCACGCCCATGCCAGGTTTCAGATTCAGCGCTTTGGCCAGAGTGCCATCCACTTCGCGCATGCTGATTCCCACAAACCCGCGCAGAACCTTTCCATCCCTGATCAGATCGGTGGCTACCTTGCGGGCCAGATTGATCGGGATTGAAAAACCATAGCCCTGGTACCCGCCGGTACTCGAAGCAATGGCCGAATTGATTCCAATGACAGATCCGCTCATGCCGATCAGCGGTCCGCCCGAGTTGCCTGGATTGATGGCGGCATCGGTCTGAATAAAGTTTTCAACTCCGTACCGGTCCCCAATAATCCCGATGCTTCTGCCGATGGCAGATACAATTCCCATTGTTACCGTCGAGCTCAGGTTTTGTGAAAGTGGTGTACCGATGGCAATGACGAAATCACCGACTTCCACCTTTTCAGAGTTGCCCAGGGGCGCCACAGGCAATCCCGTTCCGTCAATCTTGACCACTGCCAGATCGGTTTGCGGGTCACGGCCGATCAGACGGCCTTTAAATTCCCGTTTGTCATAAAGAACCACTTTGATTCCGTCTTCGGTGGCATCTTCCACCACATGGTTATTGGTGAGTATGTAACCATCTTCTGTAACAATCACGCCGCTGCCCGATCCGTAAAACCGGGGTGTCCGGCTGTCTCCGTCGGGTTCACGATTGGGGAAATCGGGGAAAAACCGGCGGAAGAAGTCATCGTTGTGAAACTGATAGTCCTGTCTGCGCGAACTACCGGTCACCTGCACTGTCACCACGGTTGGCAACAGATCGCGGGAAATGGCCCTGATCCGCGGACTGGGATCGGGAAATGCCTCGTACTGACCCGGATCGGCCTGTTTCTTTCCAAGTACAATTTCTTTATCACCACCCGTTGCAGAGGATACAGGAATCCAATCCATCCGCATAAAAAGGACGGCACTGATGACCATCCCCAGTCCGACCAGACCCACATTGTTCCAATTGATTTTCATTGTTATCTCCGTTATAAATCCAAATGATACATCAGGTGCTTTTCCATCAGATGCTCCAGCTCATCCCGGATGGTCACTCCCCCCGTGGCTGCAGGCACACTGCCCGGGTACAGCCAGGCTGCCATCTGTGCCACTGTTGCCATACTGACGCTGAATCCTGAATCATGGTTCCCCTGACAGTCGGGACACCAGACATCACCACCCGATAAACGGAACCGTCCGGTCTGGTCGGTTCTGAATTCAGACAGGCGCTTTCCGCATGAGGTACATTCATATACATTGGGCTCATAGCCGCCAATCTGACCCAGACGCACCAGAAATTTTGCCATCCAGAGCGGATTGGGGGTGGCACCGGCATCGAGCAGATCGAGAACCCGGCTGACCAGCTGATACATCACAGAAGCATCCTCGGCTGTCACCGGAAACCGGTTGACCCACTCCAGCACCCGGAATCCGTCCATCATGCGGTCATAGTCGGCCATCAGCTGCCTTCTGGCTGTTATCAATCCGGCCTGACTGAGAGTCTGCACATCACGACCAGGTTTGAAGTACAGCACCACTTCCAGTTCATTCATGGGCTGGATCAGATGCCCGTAAGCCGATTTCGGGTTTCTTGCGCCCTTGGCCATCACCGCCAGTTTTCCCGACTGCTCGGTCAGCAGTGTGGCAATCCGTGACGACTCGGAGTAATCCACCGTACGGATAACCAATGCCCGGCTTTTAATAATCATCTGGATCCCAGTTTTACTTTACACCGGAATTTGAGGAAATTGTTCCGAAATAACCACATCCGACATGGACATTCCTCAACTTTACCGCCGCCTTTCCCACTTCCTGAAACACGATTTGTGGCGAATGCCGCTCCAGAATCTCAGCGGAGGCACCCAGTTTGTCATCCGCCAGATCAGGATCATCATTCTCGCCGTCCGCGGTTTTTCAGAAGACAACCTCTCATTGCGCGCTTCTTCTTTGACCATGTACACCCTGCTCTCGGTGGTTCCTCTGGCCGCCATGGCATTCGGAATTGCCAAAGGGTTCGGATTCGAAACGGTTCTCGAAGAGGTTCTGCGTTCCAATTTTACCGGCCAGGAAGCGGTTGTTGAACAGATCATCACGTTTTCTCACAACCTGCTCGATTCCACCAAGGGAGAACTGATTGCCGGGATTGGTTTCGGGGTTCTTCTCGTCACTGTGCTGACCATTTTCAGCAGCATCGAGGAATCCTTCAATGCCATTTACGATGTGAAACAAAGCCGTACCTGGCTGCGCCGGTTCAGCGATTATCTGACCATGATGATCATTGCACCCCTTCTGTTCATCCTCGCCTCGAGTCTGACGGTGTACGTCAGTGCGTTCCTGAGCACCGTCGCCGAAGAAGCACCGCTTTCGGGAGCCATTTCTCCTGTGGTCACCCTGATTATTCAGATTCTGCCATTTCTGCTGATCGGAATCCTGTTCACCATGTTGTATGTGGTGATGCCAAACACCAAGGTCCAGTTTAAATCGGCCCTGACTGCAGGCATCATTGCCGGCGTGGCCTTTACTGCCATTCAGTGGGGGTATCTGTACTTCCAGATTGGGGTTTCGCGGTATAATGCCATCTACGGAAGCTTTGCCGCCCTGCCTCTTTTTATCATCTGGCTGCAGATTTCCTGGCTGATAGTTCTGATCGGGGCCGAGATCGCTTACGCCAATCAGAATGTAGAAAATTTTGAGAGTGAAACCGATATTTCCGGAATCAGTCCTCGTCATCAGCAATTTATCACCGTGGTGGTGATGCACCGGGTTGTGAAGGCGTTCGAGGCCGGCCTGAATCCACCTTCCACCCGCCGGCTTTCGATCGATCTGGGATTGCCGCTTCGACTCATCAGAAAATCGGTGTCGGATCTGATGGAGGCTGGTCTGATTCACGAATTGCAGCACAGTGAGAAAACCGAACGCAGTTTTATTCCCACCTATGACATTCAGCAAATCACCATCGGGAACGTGTTGAAGGCGTTGGAATCCACCGGCTCACAACGTATTCAGCCAAAAGCAGATCAGACCATCTCGGCGATCCGCGATTCACTGGACCGGTTCAGACAACTGGCAGATGACTCGGATCAGAACAAGAAACTGGTTGATATCGACATCAAGCCCCGGTTCTGACTCTCAGCGGGGCCGGTCTCCCCGGACGTGCCGGTTCAGAAAGGCCAGTATTCCCTCGTAAGCCACAATCCGGTTTTCCTTGCGGATGATGCCATGTCCTTCGTCATCGAAAATGAGATATTCAACCGGCACATCGCGCTTCCGCACCGCTTCCACAATTTCATCCGACTCAATCCGCAGCACCCGCTGATCATTGGCTCCCTGAATCACCATCAGCGGACGAACAATGGCGTGCGCATGAAACAGAGGCGAAATGGAACGCAGGTACGCCTCATCCGAAAAGGTGCCGAATTCCGATTCCAGCGCCTTGCGGTATGATTCCCAATACGGCGGAATGTTCTGAAGGGTTCTTACCCAGTTGGAAACCCCGAAGAGGTTAACCCCCGCACTGAAAGAGGTAGGTCTGAAGGCCAGAGCAGCCAGTGTCAGGTAGCCTCCGTAACTGCCCCCCATGATGGCCACCCGGCTGGTATCAATCCAACCCGTCCGGGCCAGCAGATGCTTGCTGTACACACAATCTTCCAGATCGCCTTTTCCGTGTTTTCCATTATCCAGCGCATAAAAGGTTTTTCCGTACCCGCCGCTTCCCCGGTGATTGATGGCATAAACTGCGTAGCCCTGGTTAACCAGAAACTGAATCAGTCCGGAGTAACCCACACGACTTTGCCCGCCCGGACCGCCGTGAACGAGTACAATGGCCGGAACGGGTGATTCCGGTGACGCCAGAACCGGTTTGTACAGCAATCCGGGAATTTCCAGGCTGTCATACGAGGCAAACCGGACGGTTTCACTTTCGACCAGATGAGACGGATGAATGGAACGGCTGAGAGATCGAGAAAGCTGAACCGGGACCGATCCCTTCATGTCGGTCACAAACAGGTCATTTGGCGTGCGGCTGCCCGAGGCATAAAAGGCCACCCGGTCTTCCGTTTTGTTAAATTCCACGCTGGTAATTTCCGAATTGGTCATTTTTGGCAATTCGGTTTCGAGCATGGTGTCGGTCTCGAAGACACTCAGCTGACTGATGGCATCTTTATTAAAGGCAACCGCCAGGTATCTGCCACTGTGACTCAGCGATGCATACTCCACATCCCAGTTGGTTTTTACCAGAACCCGCACCTCATTGGTTTCCAGATCGAGCCGGGCCAGATAGAGAAATTCATGGTTTTCATCGGTGAGATAGTAGAGAAACCGTCCATCGTTACTGAATGCCTGCGGAATGCACACTTTTTTGCCGCCTTCAGAGAGCAACGGTCTCATCTTCGATTCACGGGTATCCCAGACCATCATCTTAATGTCATCCCGTGCATCGGCCTTCATGACCGCCACAAACCGGCGATCGGGAGACACAACGGCCGGTTCCACACCGGAGGTGTTTATAAACAGGGGTTTTTTCGGATAGTCCGGAGTGATTTCCTGTTCGATGACATCGAAGTAACGCTTGTCACGCGCATTGGTGACCAGAAAAAAGGATTTCTCATCACCGGCCCAGGACAGAAAACGGGCGGTCTGTCCCGATTCCGGAGTCAGGTTTCTGGCAGCGCCACCCGACTGTGCCACAAACAACTGATAATTTTCATCTCCGTTGTGATCGGCAGTGAACAGGAAGCGGTCATCACCCGGAAACCAGCAGACCCCGTACCGGGAAATGGAATCGGGGGCAAGCAATGGCGTAACCGACCGGGACCCGATGGTGATGGCATACAGATCGAACACCCCGGTCGAATCATGACTGACAAGTATCCGCTTGCTGTCTGATGAAAAGGACCCTCCCCGGTAATTCACCGTGGAAAGGAAATCCCTGACCGAATAGGTGGTAAAGGGCGGATCGGCTGGTGGCTGACTGCATGAAATCAGGACGACCAGGCCAGCTAAGGAGGACAAAACAGGTCTGAGCATCATGTATCCCTGACTAAGTAATGGTACCATTTATTATAAAGATAAATTTACCCCCTCAATTGAAAAAAAGTTTCAGTTGTGGAGCAAAAAAAGCACCCGTTTGATGGTCATCTAACGGAAACTTAATAATAATTACGGGCGTACAACCGGCAAACAGTGAACAGGAGACCTCCCATGAAAAAGAAGGGAATCATTTTAACCAGCCTTGCCGTCGTGATCGTCGCTGGCGGCGCCTTTATCTTCCTGACCAACTCCGGCCCGAATCCGGATCAGCAGGCGCCCACCGTCAAGGTGTCAAGAACCACCATCGTCGATAAGGTTCTGGCTGTGGGGACCATCGAACCCGAGCAGCAGATTCAGGTGAAATCGAAGGTATCCGGACTGGTCAGTACCATTTACCGCGATGCCGGCAGTTACGTGAGG
Source organism: Bacteroidota bacterium (assembly GCA_013360915.1). Classification (NCBI taxonomy): domain Bacteria; kingdom Pseudomonadati; phylum Bacteroidota; species Bacteroidota bacterium. The sequence goes on along the minus strand of JABWAT010000023.1, from coordinate 23,874 downwards.
AAAGGAGAGCCTCTCCTCGAAATCAAACCGGATCCGACCCCGACCGAACTGGCCGAAGCGACCCGCCTGGTCACCATGGAACAGACAGCCTTTTCCACCATTGAGAAAGAAAAAAACCGGCAGGCAACCCTGAAGGACAAGGGACTGATTTCGAACAAGGATTACGAAGACATTGTGCAGCAATATGAAACAGCACGGTTACGGCTTGAAAGTGCCAACGACAAACTTTCACTGCTCAAACAGGGAAAAGTCAGCATCCAGAACACGGTGATCTCCTCGGTCATCCGGTCGGAAATTGATGGATACGTTCTCGAAAAAATGGTCAACATCGGCGACCCTGTGGTTCCATCCACCTCCTTCCAGCCCGGACAGGCACTGATGACGGTAGCCGACATGAAAAGCCTCATTTTTAAAGGAACGGTCGATGAAATCAACGTGGGAAAACTGAAAGTGGGCCAGAAAGTTGAACTGAAAATCGGCGCCCTTCCCAAGGAAACCATTACCGGAACTCTGAGGAAAATTTCCCTGAAAGCTCAGAAAAAGGACAATGCAACCAATTTTGACGTGGAAATCACCATCGACAATCCGGAATCGGTTCAACTGCGTGCCGGGTATTCGGCCAATGCCGACATCATCATACATAAAAAGGAAGAAGTGCTGTCACTTCCCGAACGCGTGATCACGTTTTCAAATGACACGGCTTTTGTATACCTGCCCGACACCATCAATCAGACCCGCATACGCAAGCAAGTGGTAACCGGAATGAGCAATGCCATCAACATTGAAATTGTATCGGGACTGGCCGAAGGAGATGCCGTCCTGGAACCAGAATTGAAGTCGATTAAGTAACCATTCATCCGGAGCGATTATGTTTCAGTGGATCTCGGAGTTTCTGCAGGATATGCGGGCGCAAAAACTGCGCACCACGCTGACCCTGTTCGGAATCATCTGGGGAACCATCGCCATCGTGGTCCTGCTGGCGGTTGGTCAGGGGTTTAAAAACCAGACCACGAAAAACATGCATGGAATGGGAAGCCAGATCGCGGTGGTCTTTGGTGGCGCTACCACCAAACCTTTTGGCGGATTTGGCGTGACCCGGCCCATCAGGATGACCGATTCAGACGCAAGTCTTCTGAAGGACCGGATTTCCCTGATTGCCGATGCCACCTCGGAGTACTCAACCAATCAGGTAATCACCAGCTACGGATCGAATGCCATGCGTCCCGGCATCACCGGTGTTGAGGAAATTTATTCGGATCTGCGGAATGTCTATGTTGAAGCTGGTGGCCGCTGGCTGAATCAGCTCGATATGGATCAGCAGCGTCGGGTTGCTGTAATCGGAAACGAAGCAAAAAACACGCTTTTCGGCAATGAAGATCCCATCGGGAAAACGGTATTTGTCGGAAACACCCCCTTTGTCATTGTCGGGGTGATGCAGCGGAAGATTCAGAATTCCAATTACGGGACCTGGGATGCCGACCGGCTTTTCATCCCCATGACCACCTATAAAAGCATGTTTCCTTCCCAATGGGTCAACCTGCTTCTGTACCGGACCTCGGATCCCACTCAGTCCGAAGACGTCAGAAAAATGGTGCGCGATGTGCTGGGAAAACATTACACCTTCGATCCGGCCGATGAAGGAGCCATTTTCATCTGGGATACGGTCGAGGCAGACCGGTTTCTTTACTACTTTTTCCTTGGTCTGAATATTTTCCTCGGTGTCCTTGGTGCGTTCACCCTGGCCGTTGGCGGAATCGGAGTTGCCAATATCATGTACATTGTGGTTCAGGAACGGATCAAAGAAATCGGAATCCGGCGGGCCATGGGAGCCACCAAAACCTCCATCATGATTCAGTTCCTGGCCGAAACACTTTTTATTGTGGCTACCGGCGCTGTGATCGGATTCATTATCGGGTTGGGCATTCTGAAAGGATTGACCCTTCTTCCCATTCAGGATGTGGCAGGAACCCCGGCGCTATCCCTGTCAGTAGCCATGATTGCCATTTCGATTCTGATGGCTGTGGGTTTGGCGGCCGGATTTCTTCCCGCGCGCCGGGCGGCCAACCTCGATGTTGTTGAATGTCTGAGAGCATGAGGTACCCATTATGTGGCTTCAATTAATCAAAGAATTCCTGCACGACCTTCACACCCAGAAAATGCGTTCTTTTCTCACCCTGTCTTCCATGGCGTGGGGAACGTTTACCATCACCGCCCTGCTCGCCTTCGGATCGGGTCTGGGAAATGCTTTTAAAAAGGGAACCCTCGGGGCCGGAAACCAGATCATCAACGTGTATGGCGGCCAGACCAACCTGGACTATCAGGGCATGGTGAAAGGCCGGGCCATCCGGTTGCAGGAAGAGGATGTGGAGGTGCTGAAATCCTCCATTCCCCTGATCGACATGATCAGTCCGAATTACGGGGATTTTGTGCAGTTGCAGTACGGCAAAAACCTGCTGAACACTTACATGGAAGCCTCGAATCCGCAGTTTGAAGACATGCGCACCATGTATCCCATGGCTGGTGGACGGTTCATCAATGAACCCGATGTGACCGAGGCCCGGCGCGTGGTGGTTCTGGGGCACGAAGTGGCCCGTGAGTTGTTCGGCGAGGAAGATCCCATCGGAAAGGTGATTAAACTGGATTCCCAACCCTACACGGTTGTTGGGTTGCTGCAACCCAAACCGCAGATGAGCATGAGCATGGGCCCCGACTCACGACGGGCGATTATTCCTTATACCACGTTCCGGCAAATCTGGGGAAATCAGCCATTACGGTCCATCGTTCTCCACCTACGCATTCCCGGCGAGAATGAAACGGTGAAAGCACAGATCAGACAGATTCTGGGTCGTAAGCACAAATTCGATCCGGCCGATGAGCGTGCCATTGGAATCTGGGACATGGTTGAAAATCTGAAAATGACCAATCTTGTCAGTCAGGGATTTACCATATTCCTGGGAATGATCGGCTTGTTAACCCTCATCGTGGCCGGTGTGGGAATTGCCAACATCATGTATGTGGCCGTGAAGGAACGGACCCGTGAAATCGGAATCAGGATGGCGATCGGAGCCCGGAAATCTCACATTTCGTTTCAGTTTCTCAGCGAAGCAGTGATGCTGTCGTTTACCGGTGGTCTGATCGGTCTTTTCATCACCTGGCTGACTGTAAAGGCCGCCTGGCTGGTCCCATCGGGTGATAACCTGTTCGACCCGGTTGAAATGCTGGCAAGACCCATCTTATCGGTGGGCATCATGGCAGGTGTCTTTATCATCCTGGTCCTGATCGGCCTGGCAGCCGGATTTTTCCCTGCCCGTAAAGCCGCAGCCGTGAATCCTATCGAGAGTCTGCGGTATGAATGATAAGGAATGTGATACTGCCTACCCATGTAAAAATTGGGCAGGTCAATGAAAACGAGGTTTATTCAACCTTCTTGAAGAATGGTGAATCCTTAGAATATCAATACGTTCAGGTGACTTTAACAGGTAAATTATCCGATAATTTCCCTCTATCAATTCCCTGATTTGGTTGTTTTTTAATTACGGCACCACCTTTCCCATCCGAGGATTGATTAACAGTAATTGAATCTTATTATAAATCTTACTTGCAGTCAAAGAAGCGTATCTTCTGGAGTTGACTGAAATATAATCAAAAATTCCCTTCAGGTCGTTCAGAGCAATTTCAGTCCAAACTATTTTGACCATTCTGAAATCATAGCCTTTGCTACTTCATCAGATACAGTCATATTTTGCTCAGACTGACTCAATCCCTCCTGAATTTTTTCAATCAGAATTAATCGATCCAATAACTCATCAATTGTAAATGTTTCAGGTAGACTTTCAACCGTTTTATTTACCGTTTCTTTATTCAGCATCCTTGCCTCCCACTGCTCATGCAATTTCAAGACATTGTTGTAAAAATCAAATCAGGCTTCGGTTCCCGTCAAAGAATATACCGGCTCAGGTCGCGGTTTTTCACCAGTCCCGACAAACGCTGATCGACCAGGTTCCGATCTACCCGGATGCTCGGTTCGGTTATCTGATCGGGGACCATGAACATGATTTCCTCGAACAGGGTACTCAGAATGGTGTGTAACCGACGGGCTCCGATGTTTTCCACTTCCTGATTCACCTCGGTGGCAATTCGGGCAATTTCAGCAATGCCGTCTTCGGTAAACGTCAGATCGACTCCTTCGGTTTGAAGCAGAGCCTGGTATTGACGGGTCAGGGCATTGGCAGGTTGAGTCAGAATGGAAATGAAATCCTTTTCGGTCAGCGATTTCAGCTCCACCCGGATGGGAAACCGTCCCTGTAATTCTGGGATGAGATCGCTGGGTTTCGACATGTGAAACGCGCCCGAAGCAATGAACAAAATGTGATCGGTTTTCACCACCCCATACTTGGTCGATACCGAGGTGCCTTCCACAATGGGAAGCAGATCGCGCTGAACCCCCGAACGGGAAACATCGGGTCCGCCCGACTGTGACGAGGTGACGGCAATTTTATCGATCTCGTCAATAAAAATGATCCCATGGTTTTCGGTCAGGCGAACAGCTTCCTTCCTGATGGCATCCATGTCGATCAGCTTACCGGCTTCTTCGGCCTCGAGCACTTCGAGTGCCTCTTTTACATTCAGTTTCCGTTTTTTCTGTTTCTTCTGTCCGAGCGAATCAAATACATCCTGAATCTGCTTGTTCAGATCATCCAATCCGGACGCCCCGACCACCTGCATAAACGGCATCTGCTCGGGTTGAACGCTGATTTCAATTTCCCGATCGGCCAGACTGCCGGCCTTTAATTTTTCCCGGAATTTTTCGCGGGTTTTTTCATTCAGTTCCACATCGCTGTCTGTGACCGCAGGTGTGGACTGCTCAGCAGAAAACCACGATTCCTGACGGTTTCGCTGAACAGGCGGAATGAGAATATCGAGGACCTGTTCGAGCGCCATGATGCGGGCCTTTTCCCGGACCTCTTCCATGTGACGTGAACGGACCTGCGTAACGGCCAGTTCGACCAGATCCCGAACCATGCTTTCCACGTCTTTTCCCACGTAACCCACTTCGGTGAATTTGGTGGCCTCCACCTTGATAAAGGGAGCCTGGGTCAGCCGGGCCAGACGACGGGCGATTTCGGTTTTTCCCACACCGGTGGGTCCGATGAGAATGATGTTGTTCGGCATGATCTCTTCTCGCAGGTTTTCGGCCACCTGCTGACGGCGCCACCGGTTGCGCAGTGCAATGGCCACCGATCTTTTGGCCTGATCCTGTCCGATGATGTATTGATCCAGTTCGGCAACAATCTGCCGGGGAGTTAAAAACGGTTCGCTCATGTAAGTTCTAAAAGAGTAATGGTGGTATTGGTGTAAATGCAGATGTCGCCTGCAATCTTAAGGGATTCTTCGGCAATCTGCCGTGCAGTCAGGCTGGTGTGTTTCGAAAGGGCAATGGCTGCAGCCTGAGCATACGGTCCGCCCGATCCGATGGCCGCGAGCGACGTTTCCGGTTCAATCACATCACCGGTTCCGCTGATGATAAACATCTGCTCCCGGTTCATGACCAGAAGCAGGGCTTCCAGCCTGCGCAGATACCGGTCGGTGCGCCAGTCCTTCGCCAGTTCAACAGCAGCACGTCCCAGCTGACCATTGTACTGTTCCAGCTTGGCTTCGAACCGTTCAAACAACGTAAAGGCGTCACCGGCCGAACCGGCAAATCCGGCCAGAATGCTACCATTCATCATGGTTCTGACTTTGCGTGCATTCGACTTGGCCACGGTGGTTCCCATGGTCACCTGACCGTCGGAAGCGATGGCCGCCTGACCGTTGCGGATAATTCCCACCACAGTGGTGGAATGAATGGCGGGTACAGACATGGGGATCCTTTCAGATGGTTTTGCGCAGACGGGCCACAGGAATGTTCATGGATTCGCGGTATTTCGTCACCGTCCGGCGGGCAATGTTGTAGCCTTTTTCATTGAGCATGTCAGCAATTTTGTCATCACTGAGCGGCCGCTTTCCGTCTTCGGCCTGAATGATTTCTCTGATCCGCTCCTTCACTTCGCGGTTCGAAGCTTCTTCTCCCGATTCGGTTTCGATTCCCTCACTGAAAAAGTGCTTGAGTGAGTAAACACCGAACTCGGTCTGAACATACTTGCTGTTCACCACCCGGCTGACCGTTGAAATATCCATCCGGATCCGGTCGGCAATGTCCTTCAGAATCATCGGGCGCAATCCGGACCCGGTTTCAAAAAAGACCATTTGCTGTTCCACAATGGTCGACATGACCTTCAGCATGGTTTCGCGCCGCTGAATAATGGACTGACGGAAAAACTTGGCATCCTCAACCTTTTTCCGGATAAAGGAACGGGCCTGCTCATCCACCTGACCGAACCGGGCCATGATGGCGTATTTTTTGTTGATCCGAAGCGACGGAATCCCCCGGTCATTGAGCGAGATGCGGGCTTCTCCATCTTCGATTTCCACAAAAAAGTCGGGAGTGATATAATTCGACCCCGGAGACATTTCATCCTCACCCGGTTTGGGATTCAGACGCTGGATCAGTTCGAAGGCCAGTTTCAACTCATCCGGCTCGAGCTGAAGCATCCGCATGATGGCATCAAAATGCTTCCTTGTGAATTCATCATAACAATGGCGGAGAATGTCGGTGGCGTTTTCAGACGTTTCGGTTACTTCCATGTTTTCCAGCTGAACCAGAAGACATTCCTGCAAGTCGCGGGAGAGAAATCCGGGCGGGTCCAGATTCAGAATCTGTTTTCTCACTTTTTCCAGTTCGCCCGGGGTCACCAGAACGCCATAATTAAACACAAAATCGTCGGCCAGCTTGTCCGGCTCAATCCGCAAGTATCCATCGGGATCGGCACTTCCCAGCAGGTGTTCGGCTATCTTCATTTCCTTTTCGGAAAAGGACAACAGCCGGACCTGATCCCATAACCGGTCATGAAAGGTCACCGTCTGAACGGGTGTATAATCCGGCCGGTCCTCATCTTCACCGCCGCGCCCCATGGACTCATCGGTTTTAAATCCGTACAGATCGTCGGTCTGAATATAGTCTTCCCAGGAAAATTCATCGTCACCTGAAGAGGAGGGCGTGTCTGATTGTGGAAGAATGTCGTTCAGGGGATCGTCTGCAGGTGTTTCCTCTTTCATCGACTCCAGAACGGAATCGGCGGCATCCATCGGTTCATCGGCCGATTCTGCCTCGTTTTCGGGTCCTTCCTCCAGGGCCGGATTGATTTCGATCTCGGCTTTGATGGCCTGCTCCAGAGCAATCTGCGGCAACTGCAGCAACCGGATATACTGAATCTGCTGCGGAGACAGTTTTTGCTGAAGTTTTTGCTGCTGGGATAACTGAAGCATGGGGGCTTTTACCGGGTCTTTCTTTTTCGGGTATGCCGGCGGACGACGGCTTCGGTCATCCGGGAATATTCCTGATCGAGTATCTGATAGAACTCACTGCCAAAACGTCTGATGATTGCCTCTTTCAGAAACCGGTGGACCGGCACCGATTCACGCCTGCCACGTACAATGGCCGGCTTACAGTCCTCATTATCCACCACATTTAAGGCCTTCTGACCAAAGAAATCGCGAACTCTGATGGGGAACAGATGACAACTGACGGGTTTGCGGAAGGCAGACGGATTGCTTTGCCAGTGTTCCTCAATGGCACATTTGGCCACCCCATCACGAAAGACCACAAACACACATTCCTTTTCATTCACACAGGTAAGAACCGGAGTTCCCTCCCATTCCTCCCAAATGCCCTTCCGGTCAATCACTTCCAGTCCTTCTGGTCGCAGACCGGGACGTAAAACCGGTAACAGGGCTTCGATTTCATCGATTTCCTCGCGGGTAACCGGCGGTCCGGCCAGACCTTCCACACAACAAGCCCCCTTGCACTTTCCGAGATCGCAGGCAAATCGGGTGGTCAGAACGGAATCAGAAATAAGATAATTGTGAATACCTATCACGGTTTTATCTGCTTTTTTGGGTAAAATACAACCGGGAAGGGCCAGCCCACAAATTTCAAGCCAAGATTTAACGAGTCCGGTTCACCGGCAGGTAAACGTCGAAGGTTGTTCCCTTCCCTGGTTCCGACCGGACCTCTATCCGACCACCGTGAAGAACCACCAGATCATGGGCAATGGAAAGACCCAGTCCGGAAGAAAATTCACCACCGGTGGGAACCGAACCGAGCTTTTCGAACCGTTGAAACAACCGGCTCCGGACCTGATCAGGAATGCCAGGCCCTTCATCAGATACCGACAACGAAACCTCTTCCTCGGAGTGACTGATGCAGACCCGGATTTCAGAATCGCGGGGAGCGTATTTAATGGCATTGGAAAGGAGATTATCGACCACTTCTTCCAGAGCCTGGCGGTCCGCCATCAACTGGACCGGACCTGGAGTGGTCAGTGCAACACTCTGATTTTTTTTCTCACGGGCAATCCCATGCTGACTGATGATCGACTGCACACATTCCGTCAGGGAAAACTCCGAAAAAACCAATTTACGGTTTCCTGAATCAATGGCTTCCGATTCCAGCAAACCATTAACCACACGAAGCATCCGGGAAGCTGCCAGAATAATTTCATTCAGACGGTTCATTTCAGATGGGGATGTGGCCGATTTTTTCAGAATATCGGCATAACCGATGACGGCGGTCAGCGGATTCTTTAATTCATGTGAGGAAATGGCGAGCAGATCCGATTTCATCCGGTGAGCCTTGAGCAGTTCCTCATTTTTCCGGCTGATCTCCTTTGAGTGTTTATCAAGTTCTGCGGTTCGCTGACTCACCATTTCCTCTAGATGTGCCTGCCGCAAATGAATGGTTCTGAGCCGGAACCGGTGATATAACAGAAGCAATCCAATCAGGATAGTCAGACCAGCGGTGATCATGACACCCACAGCCATCGGGGACTGATACCACACGGATTTCAGGACCACAGAGACGCTGGCCGGCTGACTCCACAGACTGCCCGGACGCTGCGCACGGATCAGAATGGTCATGGTGCCCGGCTGTGGGTTACTGAATACAAGATAGCCCGGTGACTTAACCGGTTGCCACCCCTGTGGTGAACCTGCCTGCTTCATTTGGTACACCACAGGAACCCATGGATAAACCGGAGTGGCAAAATAGAGTTCGAGCGATTCCCCGGACCGGTAAGACCCATCTTCATCCGGGATTCCTTCAATTCTGGTCACCACAGGACGCGGTGTCTGCTTCAGATTGCCACCCAGCGGCGCCATAACGGCCTGTCTGGTCGATAGTACGATTACATGGTTATCCTCATCGCAAATCATCCCCTGGTTCAGAACCGGGATGGCCGGTAAACCCGAGGCTGTATTGAAGGAAATCCATTCCCCGCCCGACCAGACATGCAATCCCCGCTCCGACGCAGCCAGCAGATCACCGTTCCGGGTGGTATCCAGTGCTCTGACCACCAGCAGATCGCTGGGTTCTGCAGGAAACAGCCGGGAATAGCCACGTTCATTGCCCCGGAACAATCCATGATTGGTGGCGATAACCAGCGAATCCTCTCCGAAGGCCATGACATCATACACTTCAAGCACCGATCCTGACCCGGTCTGAACCGGTCCGCTGATGTTGTTGATCGTCCGGTTTTCGGGAGAGTAACGGTAAAGAAGGGTCCCGGGACCAGTTCCGCCAATCAGAACGGTTCCGTCTGGCTGGGGACGAATGGTGTTGACCGGAGAAACAATTCCTTCAGTCGGACCAAAGCGATCAACCTTCAGATCCTGTGTGATTCTGATCAGAAAACGATTGCGTTCATCGTATCCCCAGACCGATCCTTCCCGGTCGGTGGTCATAAACGTGAGACGGGACTGGAGAACCGCAGGCAACACCGACTGTCGTCCGTTGCGTCCGATCCGGACCAGTTCGGCATCCCGGTAACTGATCCAGAGATCCTCCCGCGAATACACCGCATCGAACATGTCTCGCTGGTCTGTATGCAACCGGATTCCTTCCGGGTGCTGTTTCAGTTGGGTGTACAGTCTGATTTCGTCAAAGGAAACAATGAGGAAACCACCCGATGATACCTTTCTGACGGCCCGGATGGTTTTTCCCGGCCGGGCCTCACTCAGCGGACGGAACAGTTTGCGGTAAAAAAGATGAACACCTTCATCCTGTGCCACCCAGATATGACCTTCATCGGATAGCCGGATGTCATTGATGATCACATCCGAAATTCCAGTCATTTTCTCGGCTGAAACCCGCTGATCCGTTTGCCTGATCCGGAAAAGACCTTCGGTGATGGTGCCTGCCCAGACCACCGAATCACCATCCGCTGCCATGGCATGTGCACTCGGAACATCGGCAATCAGAGCCGGTTTCCAACCGGGTACTGCCACCCGGGAAAGGTCAATTTCGAACACACCGGCCTTGGCACCAAACCACACCTTATTTCCCGGCCGACGGACGGCAGAATACGCCCGTTTGACTGGTTCACCGGTATCAAAAGGAATGTTTACAAATTGCTGGCCGTCAAACCGGAACAGATAACCGCTCCATGAAAGAGTAAGCAGGTTGCCATCTTCATCTTCAAAAAATGTGAAGGATCTCGAAAAACTGTCATTGTAAAACCGGTTGCTGATGGGGTAGCGGGTCAGGCTTTTTCCATCCCATCGGAGAATGGCATCCGACTCTCCCATCCAGATCACCCCATCTGATCCCTGGAAAAGGGTCTTGGCAAAGTGAAGCTTCCCGGGTTCCTGATCGGGGCTGCCGGGAATCAGAAGGGAAATGTCCGGACGCAATCCGTCAGTCCTGATCTGAGAAAGGCCCAGATCGGTGAGAACCAGCATCCCGTATCCTGAAGCATTCAGCAACGCCTTCACCTTCAGACTGGGTAGTGCATCATTGAAGGACTCGAATAGCTGGCCGTCAAAACGGGCCAATCCTGCATCGGTACCCGCCCAGAGAAATCCGGATGAATCGACCGCCACCGACTTTACAAAATTGGAAGGAAGGTTTTCTATAACGGTGTACCAGGCACTGCTCAGGGGTTGGGCCAGCGCCATCCGGGCAACGATCACAATCAGTGCGGTAAACAAAAGCCGTTTCATGTAAACAGTAAGATAGGAAACCTTCCCGGACAATTCACTCCGGACCCTGCGGGTTTTCCAGTGACGTGTGATGAGAAACGAGTTACAAGTGACAAGAAAAAAGACGGCAAAGAACAAAACCCGTCCTTTTGTTATTTCAAGAGTCGGTGCCCAGGCATCTCCCTGGAATTCTTAAAAAAATCAGTCAGCCGGTCACCATGGGGACCAGATCAGGAGGGACTCTGTTGAACAGTTGACCGGTGATTTGCCTGTGAGCCAACCCGGTTTTTATGTCAGGAACGGAACCACCTGCAGAGGAACCTGCAGGTGGAATCAGAGGGGAATTCAGCCACCCAAAAACCGGGTGGTTAAGAAGAGGAAAAAAAAAAGTGAACTTGCTGGCAGCTTATCCTTCTATCAGGATTTTCAGTGGCTGTTCCAGAGATTCACAGACCCAACGGAGAAAACGGGCGGCATCGGCCCCGTCAATAATCCGGTGATCGTAGGAAAGCGACAGCGGAAGCATCAGACGCGGCTCGAATGCAGATCCGTTCCAGACGGGTTCCATGGATCCGCGCGACACACCCAGAATGGCGACTTCGGGAGTATTCACGATTGGCGTGAAAGCCACCCCGCCGATTCCACCCAGATTGGTGATCGAGATACATCCGCCCTGCAAATCATCTGGAGTGATTTTCCGGGTCCGGGCCCGGTTGGCAATGTCATTCAGATCCTGTGAGATCTGAGTGATGTTTTTCTTATCGGTTCCCTTGATCACAGGTACCATCAGCCCATGTTCGGTGTCGACCGCAATGCCAATGTTGAAGTAAGATTTATAAATGATCTCCTTCGATGACATGTCGATGGATGCATTGAACTGCGGATATTTCTTCAAAGCAGACGTCAGTACTTTGACAAGAATGGCCGTCATGGTCAGTTTTCCGCCGGCTTTTTCCACTGAAGGCGAAAATTGCTTTCTCAGGGCTTCCAGTTGGGTAATATCGGCTTTATCATGCTGGGTCACGTGCGGAATGGTCATCCACGCATAACTGAGATGGTCGGCTGTTTTTGACCGGATGGTGGTCATGGCCTTTCGTTCAACCGATCCGAATCGGGTGAAATCGGGCAGCGTCTCTGCCTTGATGGAAAGACCACCGCTCTGCGCAGGTGCTGAACTCCGTTGCTGGTGCAGGGACTTCGACCAGGCCTTAACATCTTCAATGGAAATCCGCCCGCCCGGACCCGTGCCGGGGACCTGGTTGATATCCACGCCGATTTCACGGGCCAGACGACGAACCGAAGGGGCAGCTGGGGCTGGTGTTCCGGCTGGAACAGAGGCTGCTACCCGCGCCGGTGTGACCGGAGCCGAAACGACCGGGGTTGCCGGAGCGGCTGTTTTAGCAGCAGGCGCAGCTGGTGCAACAGGCACCGGGGCCGGAGCGGCTGCAGAGGCCTGAACGGTTTCCACAATCAGCAGCAACTGTCCGACCGACGGTTTGTCACCTTCCTTCACATGGACAGACAACACCTTCCCTGCAACCGGACTCGGAACTTCAATGGTGGCCTTGTCCGAACCGACTTCCAGAATTCCCTGATCGGTTGCCAGTGTATCACCAGGTTTTACCAGAATTTTCAGGATTTCAGCGCTGGAAATTCCATCTCCCAGATCGGGCAGGTGCACTTCTGTTTTTGCTGAAACCGAAGGTGCCGGAGTTGCAGCCGGGGCCGGTGCAGCGGCTGCAGGTGCTGCAGCAGGTGCTGCCGCGGGTGCCGGTGGAGCAGCAGCAGGTGCAGGCGCCGGCTCTCCTGCTTCAAGAACCAGAATCACATCGCCGGCGTGGGCCGCATCGCCTTCTTTCACACGCACTTCGGTAACCTTGCCAGCTACCGTGGAGGGTACTTCAATGGTGGCTTTATCCGATTCAATCTCGACCACCGGCGCATCAAGGGCAATCACATCACCAGCTTTCACATGCACTTTCAGAATGGTCGCCTTCGTGATTCCGTCGCCGAGTTCGGGCAGAATAAATGTCTTCATCTGTATGGGGTCCTTCCGTCTCAGGAAATCATCGGATTGAGTTTATCCGGGTGAATTTCCAACGCTTTGATGGCTTTGGAAACCTCGGTCATTTTCATCTTGCCTTCTTTGGCGAGACTGTACAGGGTGGCCACCACAATGTAACGGGCATCCACTTCAAAGAAATCACGCAGCGCTTCGCGGCTTTCACTGCGCCCGAATCCATCGGTGCCGAGCGAGGTGACCGGCTTCGGCAGCCATTTCGAAATCATATCCGGCATGAGTTTCAGATAGTCAGAAGCAGCCACAAAGACCGCATCATCCTTCCCTGAAAAGACCGTTTGCAGGTAAGGCACTTTTGGTTTATCTGAAGGATGAAGGAGGTTGTAGCGTTCAACGGTCAGGGCATCCTTCCGAAGTTCTTTGTAGCTGGTAACCGAATACACATCGCTGGCAACACCATATTTCGATGCCAGAATCTCCTGCGCTTTCAGCGTTTCATTCAGAATGGTTCCGCTGCCGAGCAGGTTGGCTTTCAGCGAAGATCCGCGGACCGCCTGCGATTTCAGTTTGTAAATCCCTTTCAGAATGCCTTCGGCCGATCCTTCAGGCATGGCCGGATGGGCATAGTTTTCATTCATGACCGTCAGATAGTAGAACAGGTTTTCCTGCTCTTCATACATGCGGCGGATTCCATCGCGGATGATCACCGCCAATTCGAAACTGTAGGTCGGATCATAGGTCATCAGTGTCGGAACCGGGTAAGCCAGCACGTGAGAGTGCCCATCCTGATGCTGGAGTCCCTCCCCGTTCAGGGTGGTCCGTCCGGCTGTTCCACCGATCAGAAACCCCTTGGTCTGCATATCGGCACCTGCCCAGACCAGATCCCCGATCCGCTGAAATCCGAACATGGAATAATAAATGAAAAACGGAATCATGTTCAGGCCGTGATTGGCATAAGACGTTCCGGCTGCAATGAAGGAGGACATACTGCCCGCTTCGGTGATGCCTTCCTCGAGAATCTGACCGTCTTTGACTTCGCGGTAATACAGCAGTTGATCGCGGTCAACCGGTTCATACATCTGCCCGACGTGCGAGTAAATCCCGATCTGCCGGAACAGCGCCTCCATACCAAACGTACGCGCTTCATCGGGAACAATCGGGACGATGAGCCGACCGATTTCCTTGTCGCGGAGCAGCTTGGTCAGGATACGCACAAACACCATGGTGGAAGACGCTTCCCGTCCTTCACTCGATGTATAAAACTCTTTAAAGACTTCTTCGGGGGGTGTTTTGATCGGACGGATATCCACCGTCCGGGCGGGAAGATGACCACCCAGCACCTGCCGGCGGTCGCGCAGATATTTCATTTCGGCCGAATCATCCTTCGGACGGAAGAAAGGGGCCTTTGACACTTCATCATCCGAAATCGGAATACCAAACCGTGACCGGAATTCCCTCAATTCATCTTCATTCAGCTTTTTCTGCTGGTGCGAGATGTTCTTTCCTTCCCCGCTCTCTCCCATGCCATACCCTTTGATGGTCTTGGCAAGAATGACCGTGGGCTGACCTTTGTGATTTACAGCCGCGTGCATGGCTGCATACACTTTTTCCAGATCATGCCCGCCGCGCGACATTTTCTTCAGTTGCTCATCCGACAGGTGCGCGACCATTTCGAGCAGTTCCGGATCGGTACCGAACAATTCCTTGCGGATGTAGGCACCCGATTCAACCGTGAATTTCTGGTACTGACCATCAACGATTTCGCCGAGACGCTTCACCAGCTTTCCATTGATGTCACGGGCCAGCAGGGCATCCCATTCCGATCCCCAGATCACCTTGATCACGTTCCAGCCGGCACCACGGAATGCCGCTTCCAGTTCCTGGATAATCTTTCCATTGCCCCGGACCGGACCGTCGAGCCGCTGCAGATTGCAGTTGATGACGAAAATGAGATTGTCGAGCTTTTCACGTGAAGCAAGGGTGATGGCGCCAAGCGTTTCGGGTTCATCGGTCTCACCGTCACCCAGGAAAGCCCACACTTTCTGATCGGAAGGAGCCTTCAGACCCCGGTCTTCCAGATACCGGTTGAACCGTGCCTGATAAATCGACATGATCGGCCCGAGACCCATGGAGACCGTTGGGAATTGCCAGAAATTTGGCATCAGCCAGGGATGCGGATAGGAAGAAAGACCTCCCTCGGGCGCCAGCTCACGACGGAAGTTTTCGAGTTGTTTTTCGGTCAGACGACCTTCGAGATAGGCGCGTGAATAGATACCCGGTGAGGCATGTCCCTGAAAAAAGATCATGTCGCCATCGTGACTGTCTGACTTTCCGCGGAAGAAGTGGTTAAAGGCCGTTTCATACAACGTGGCCGAAGAAGCAAAACTGGAAATATGGCCGCCGATCCCATCCTCGTTCCGGTTTGCCCGCACCACCATGGCCATGGCATTCCAGCGGATAATTGAAGCCAGACGGCTTTCCAGCTCGGCATCACCGGGGAAGGGGGGCTGTTTCTCGCGCGGAATGGTATTGATATATGGGGTGTTGGCTGTGAACGGGATTTGCACCCCGGACTGCCGTGACCGGATGTTGAGCAGTTTCAGAATTTCAATCACCCGCTCCGGTCCGCCATTCTGGAGGACATAGTCGAGAGATTGCATCCATTCGAGATTTTCTATCTCATTGATGTCGGTTGTCTGTACCGGATTATCAGCCATGAAAGGATCCTTTGATTCAAAACGTTACCGCATGCGGCAGCCCGAATTTGGGCCAAAAAGACTTAAAATTAGAAATTTTCTACGATTTAATCGACCTTTGGTCAGCTGAACTGAAACAAAAGAAACCATTCAGGGGTTTCATATCGCTTAAAAATGTAAGGATTAAAGGAACGAACCGAGCTATGAAGACAGTGGTTAAAGACCTGATGTACGGTGAAAAGGAAATCAAAGAGACCGTTCTCGAACTTTGGGAAAACCAGTTTAAAGACCGCAACTACCTTATCGAAATCGATTATCCTGAATTTACCTGCCTGTGTCCGCGGTCGGGCTACCCCGATTTTGCCAGGATATACATTAACTACATTCCCGATCAGCTGATTGTCGAACTGAAGGCGCTGAAACTCTGGCTGAACAACTTCCGGGACCGACATATCAGCCATGAAGCGGTCACCAACGAAATTTACAACGTGCTCAATGACCGGCTGAAACCCCGGTTTCTCGAAGTCATCGGCGACTTCAACGCCAGAGGAAACGTCACCACCATCGTCCGGTTAAGGTCCGATGGGAAGTACGAAACCACCAGCATCCGGGAGCGGCAGCGCTGAGATCGGGAACCAGGCTGTTTCATTTTTGCGTTCCGTGTTGCAACATTCAATTAAATATTGTATGTTGCAACATCTAATCAAAAAAGGAGCAACGATGAAACTGTCACTTACACTTGCCGCTCTGGTTCTGGCCGGATCGGTTTCTGCGCAATCCAACTGGAAGCTGGATGCCTCTCATTCAAACGTCACCTTTACCGTCACTCACTTGTTGGTCAGTGAAGTCGATGGCCGGTTCACCAGCTTTGACTCGAAACTGGTTGCTGATGTAAACGATTTCAGCACCGCGCGGGTCGAAACCGCCATCAAGTCTGCCTCGGTCAATACCGATAACACCAAACGGGATGAACACCTCCGCAGCGACGATTTCTTTAACGCTGAGCAGTTCCCCGAGATTAAATTTGTAAGTACCTCCTTTAAAAAGGTTGGCGAAAACAAGTATAAAGTAATCGGAAACCTCACCATCCGCGATGTGACCAAACAGGTCGAACTGGATGTGAAGTTTAACGGAACCATCAAGGATCCATGGGGTAACAACAAGGTTGCTTTCAAGGCTACCGGCGAAATCAACCGGTTTGATTTCAACCTGAAATGGAATAAACTGATCGAAAGTGGCGGAGCCGTTGTCGGTGAAACCGTTGGAATCACCATCAATGCGGCTTACGTCGAAGAAAAGAAGAGCTGATCCATGGCACGTGTCGTCGTCAAAACCGGTCAGCAACCGCAAAAAGTGGGTGAAGGAGATTCCGCAAAATGGATCTGCATGTGCGGACTGAGTGCCTCACAGCCCTTTTGCGATGGATCGCATAAGAAAACCCGTGACGAAGAACCCGACAAGGTTTACGTCTATCAGGCCGATGGATCCCGTACTGAGGTCCGGTCGTAGTCCAGGAAGGAAGACGCATGATGAGAACCATACATGATGAAATTCAACAGCAAACTTTTTCATCTTCCGGGCAGCGGGCGGTGGTGAATGTTCTGTTCACAGCCGGTTGGCTGCAGGATCGTCATGCGGATTTTCTGAAACCATTTGGTCTGTCGGTTCAGCAGTTTAATATTCTGCGGATACTGAGGGGTCAGCAACCCAAACCTGCATCGATCATGCTGCTGAAAGAGCGCATGATCGATAAAAATTCCGATGCATCCCGTCTGGTAGACCGGCTTTTTAAAAAAGGACTGGTCATCCGGCGGGAATGCCCGTCGGACCGGCGGCAGATGGATGTGACCATTTCTGAAGCAGGATTGTCTCTTCTGGCACAGATCGACCGGGAGAGCGATCAGATGAACCGGCTGATTCAGACGCTTACCGATGCCGAAGCCGATCAGCTTTCCTATCTGCTCGACAAACTTCGGTCGGAGGGCTGATCCCATGCGGATGCCTTCACTTTTCATCGGGCACGGCTCGCCCATGAATGCCCTTCACAATGAATCGGCCTATGCCCGCACACTCACAGAACTGGGACGATCTCTTCCCCGTCCGAAAGGAATCCTGATGGTGTCGGCCCACTGGCTGTCAACCGGTACTCAGGTCAGTTCGGCCGAGCATCCGGAAACCATTCATGATTTTTATGGATTTCCCCCCGCGCTTTATCAGGTCCGTTATCCGGCACCTGGTGCCCCGGAAGTGGCTTATCAGGTCAGTCTGGTAGTGAAGTCATGCGGAATCTGGGTAGATACCACCTACGGCCTTGATCACGGATCCTGGTCCGTTCTCCGGCATTTATATCCGCAGGCCGATATTCCTGTGACTCAGCTCAGTATCGATGTGAACAAATCACCGGCCGAACACTGGGTTCTTGCACGCGAACTGGCCATTCTCCGCGACCATGGTATCATGATCATGGGCAGCGGAAATATCGTCCACAATCTTCGGATGGCTGATTTCGGAAATCCGGATGCTGAGCCTGCCGGTTACACCCGACGGTACGATGAGAAAATCAGGCTCGCCATGGAGCAAAAGGACGAACAAACCCTTCTCGACTATCTCTCTGCAGACAATGACACCCGTCTGGCAGTGAATTCGGCTGAACATTACATTCCGCTGATTTATGTGATGGGCACGGCCCGGCCGGCCGAACCGGTCCGGACTGTCTATGAAGGATATGAGCACGCCTCCATTTCCATGCGCTCGGTGTGTATCGGCTGATTGGGTCACAAAACACCGATACACATCTGCCAACGGGTTGCCTGAGTCGCCTTCAATGACGACTTTCCGGGCATGCTCACCACGATACTTCTTTTTTTTTCACTTCAATCCGACTCGTTGCTTACGGCCCTCCTGACCCGGGCGGATTATTATTTTTACCTTCAGCCCGATTCCACCATTGCGATCAGCAGAAGAGCCATTGATCTGGCCGGGCGAACCGGAAATCAGAAAGCACTGGCCACAGCCCATAACTCGCTCGGATTTGGCTATCTTCAACTGGGGATGAACACGCTGGCCCATGATCAGTTTCTGAAGGCCTACCCCATTTACACCGGACTTGCAGATACCGGTGGTCTTTCACACACCGTCAATTACATTGCCAATGCCTTCCACAACCAGAAACGGTACCGGGAAGCATTGCGTTTTTTTCACGAGAGCCGTCGGCTGAATAAACTGGCCGGAATCACGCAGTTCAACGGTCGGGAATTGGGAAACATTGGCATCTGCTATCAGGAACTGGGTGTCCATGATTCAGCGCTACTGTTTATCCGCGCTGCAATTAATGATTACATTTCTGAACAAAGACCCGGTAACCAGGCCATCTTCGAGATTTATCTCGGTAAATCACTGGCTGCAACCGGTAAGGTGGATTCGGCCCTACAGATGACGGTTAAGGGACTGACAGGGCTGACACATGAACCGTCACGGCTGAAGTTCCGCGCCAAAGGTCATTTGCTTCTGGCCGGTATTTATCTGGAGAAAGGTCAGCTGACCTCTGCCTCACGTCACCTCGATTCAGCGGCAGCGGTCCTCTTTCCACGCCGGTTCCGGAATGAAATGCTGGACTGGTACCAGCTGGCATTGAAAAAGTCCGTGGCCGAAAAAAACTGGAAATCGGCTGTCTCATTTCAGACGCAGATTCAGGCACTTTCCGACTCGCTGCGCAATGACGATCTGGCCCGGCTGCAAAGCGAATTTCAGCATCAGCTCGATCTCAAACTCAGAGAAACGGAAATCCGCTATCTGACCACGCAGGCCGATATTCAGCGAAAAATTACCTTCTGGTTGGTCTCGGGTCTTATTCTGTTAAGTCTGCTTTCGGCCGGATTGGTTCTGCTCTTCATCCGAAACCGCCGTCAGAAACGCCTGCTTGCGCAGAGCAATGCGGAACTGATCGCGACGAACCAGCAACTGACCGAGGCCCTCGAAAATGTCAGGGAACTGAAGGGTCTGATTCCCATCTGTGCCAATTGCAAGAAAATCAGAGATGATTCGGGGTTCTGGAACCGGATCGAATCCTACCTGATGAAACACACCCATGCCGAATTCACACATGGCATCTGCCCGGCCTGCACCGAGCTGCTCTACGGCGACCTGACCCGTCACACCGATCCGCCGGATTCTCCGTAATCCTTTTCCATCATTGGATTTTGTCTTATCTTCTGCCGGAAAGACGGGAGATATCGCATGGCGCTCGACACCCTCATCAGCATACTCACCTTCACACTGGTTGCTCTGTTTGTACTGACCCCGCTTGTCCTGCTGGGGTTTGTGTATGTCCGCAACAAATTTCAGTCGGGTCATTCCATTTTGCGCCAGCATCCGATTCTCGGTGTGATGCGGTACGTGATCGAAAAACTCGGTCCGGAATTCCGTTTCTACATCACCGATTCTGACAACGAAGGAACCCCCTTCAGCCGGATGCATTTCACATCCATTGTCTTTGCTGCAAAATACTGTAAAACGGTGATCGGGTTCGGATCGAAGCGCGATTTCAGAGAACCTGGATTTTACCTGAACAATGCACTCTTTCCCCGTCAGATGGATGAAATGGCCATTGATAACCGGAAAACGTTCACCACCCACAAGTACGAAGTGGTGAGCGAGGGAATCTTTACCCGCAAACAGCGCCAGACCACCGTTGACCTTCGCCCCTGGATGTTAAGCGATGAAGACGCCATCATCTTCGGACCCAACCGGAAAAATCCCTACATCTCCAAAACCTGGTTCGGATGTTCGGCCATGAGTTACGGCTCACTGGGTGCACACGCCATCGAAGCCATCAACCGTGGAATTGCCATGACGGGCTCGGGATGGCATAACACCGGAGAAGGAGGCATATCGCCGTTTCATCTGAAAGGAGCCGATGTGATCGCCCAGCTTGGTTCGGGTAAATTCGGATTCCGTACACCCGACGGGGCCATCAGCTGGGATCTGGTTGCTGAAAAGGCGGCCATTCCGCAGGTGAAAATGTTCGAAATCAAACTTCATCAGGGTGCCAAAATCAAGGGCGGACATCTTGAAGGTGTGAAGGTTACTCCCGAGATCGCTGCCATCCGGGGAGTTCAGCCCTGGAAAACCATTTCATCCCCCAACCGCTTTTCCGATTTCAATTCGGTAGATGAATTGCTTGATTTCGTTTCGCGTTTTCAGGAGGTCTCTGGTAAGCCGGTTGGTGTCAAAGTGGTGATGGGATCCGATCTGTCCCTCGATGAACTGTGTTCAAGAATGAAAGCCCGGGGTGAAGGCCCCGATTTCATTACAGCGGATGGCGGAGAAGGCGGTTCGGGCGCCACCTATCAGGAAATGGCCGATTCCATGGGACTTCCCGTCTTTTCCGGATTGGTACTGGCGGATAATGCCCTGCAGGAAGCAGGTATCAGGGACCGGGTGAAACTGATCGCTTCAGGCAAGCTGCACAGTGCCGATCAGATCTGCATTGCCCTTGGACTGGGAGCCGATGCCGTCAACATTGCCCGCGGATTTATGATTGCAGTGGGTTGTATCATGACTGAAAAATGCCACACCGGCACCTGCCCGGTCGGGGTAGCCACGAACGATCCGAAATACATGAGTGCATTGGTCGTAGAAGAGAAGCAATACCGTGTGGCCAATTACATCACCACCATCCGGGCGGCGTGTTTCTCGCTTGCAGCCGCCTGCGGAGTTACCAGTCCGGTTCACCTCACCCGGCAGCATGTTGTGTATAAATACGGGGATTACCGGGTCGCCAGCGCCAGCACCTTATTCCGCAGTAATATTTCGTTGAAGCACGTTTAAACGCAAAGACAGCTAAGAATTCGCAAAGGACGCAGTGATTTAATTATTGAAAACCAAAAATCCTTTGCGTTCTCATGTATTTAACCTTGGCGCCTTTGCGTTGAAACACATTTAAACGCAAAGACAGCAAAGAATTCGCAAGGGGCGCTGAGGTTTTTGTACTGAAAACTAAAAAAACTTTGCGTCCTTCTGTATGTAACCTTTGCGTTCTCTGCGTTGAAACGTTCTTACCGCAGAGACAGCAGAGGAAAGCAAAGGGCGCTGAGGTTCTTGTATTGAAAACCAAAAAACTCTTTGCGTTCTCCTGTATGTAACCATTGCGCCTCTGCGTTGAAACGTATTGTACTATGCGTTAAAAGTATCACCCTTCACGGTGAAGCTGTTTGCATCCTTCCTGTTCCAGATTGATTTTTGCAGAAGTCTGAACCAGATCCCGGATTCTCCATGAAACTGCGACTTGTCCTGCTGATTCTTCTTTCCGCCTCAACCGGATTCGCTCAGGATATTACCTACTACAAAGCTTATGAATCTTTCCTTCCGAAGGATTTCATCACCAACATCAACCAGAAACAAGTGTTTCATGAACGTGTAAAACAGATCGGTTCCATCGATCCAACACTGGTTTACCTGTATATTGAGCGGTTTAACACCCGTGCAGATAACCGCATGGGATATGATGAAATGATCAATCTCGGGCTACGTGCCACGATCAGAAAGCGCCAGGAGTGGCTGAAAGCCGAACTGGAAGCTTTCGATAAGCACCCGGAAAGCCGGACAGAGGACAACCGGATGAAGGTCAGGGAAGTTATCGGCAAAATGATCTCCGCCACCCTTCCCGATTCAGGAAAAAGTAACATCGCTTTGCCCGCTACCCCGAAACTGGCTCCTCAGCGATATCACCTGGCCATTATTTACCTGAAAGGGATTTATGAGCCTTATTCAGAGTTGGTTAACTATGAAAACCAGTACCGGTATCTGGTGGAAGAAAAGGTCAGCAATCTGAATGCCAAAAGGGAAAAGTGGTTAACCTCGGGATCCGTATCCACCGATGACATGGTGAAATTGATGAAACCGATGGCGGATTTCTGGACAATGCTTCGCCCGTGGGAATATGGACAGTATTGGTATCCGATTGTGATCAATTCCTCCTGGTCCGGTGCCCGGGTGGAAGATAGCGGTCCCGGGGTGATTACCCGGATGGCACAGGCCCTCGAATCTTATTTGTATAGTGACACGATTGCGATATCCGGATTTGTGTCGGGCGGACTATCCACTCCGGTGGAATTTTCCCAAACCAGTAAAATGAGGGCCTATGGCCAGGACTACACTGTTGGTGCCGATCAGGGCTTTTATCCTTTCCGGCTGGGTGTTGGTGCCTCTTTTCAGTGGAAGGCACCTGAAGGTCAGATTACCTTGCCGTTTTCTGTTTTCAGGTTTCAGGCTTCAACTGGTTCGCAATCAGTCACAGAAATGGCCTACCACGGGAAATCAGCCGAAATCACAGAAAAGCCCATTTATGAATGGAACGACGAAATAATCACAGAGCAGAAACGATCAGGCTATAAAGTCGATTATGCGGTCACCAATTGGTCAATCAGCACGACTTTTGCTGGTTACGGATGGGCGATGGCTGATCTTGGTTTCCGGAAGGAGACCCTGACTTTAAAAAATTCATACCGTCATGAACTGATCCTGACCCATAACCGCTACAAATCGGATACCGGTTCATTGATTGCTTCATCGGTCTATGCATCCCAGGTGGATCGCCTGGAAGATCTTACCAGGACTCAGACTTTCCTCTACGTGGATCTGTATATGAAGACACCGTGGTACACCGAATTTCATGTTGAACTCAGCAAGAAGGAACCCGTGTTTTTCGCAGCGGCTGTGATTCCTCTGATTCCTTTTCCATTTTACTGAAGCGCGCTGACCCACCTGATGTGAATGCGCACGCAAAGAATTCCAAAACACGAACCTTTGCACCTCTGCATTGAAGCACATTTAAACGCAAAGACTGCGAAGACTTCGCAACGGTGCAGAGATTCTTGTATTAAAAACCAAAAAACTTGGCGTCCTTCTGTATGTACCCTTTGCGCCTTTGCGTTGAAACTGAATTTTTACTTCGTCAGCAACATCGACCGGGTAACCGTCTGATTCCCAGCCTGGATGCGGTAGATATAGACTCCGCTGCTCAGTCCGGCGGCGTTGAAGGACACCGATTTCTCACCAGCGGTTAATTTACCATTCACCAGTTCA